>NZ_CP084318.1:3091906-3392859 GCF_020310025.1 Leeuwenhoekiella palythoae | reverse complement strand
CAACAATGGTTCTAAAATACTGGTTAACGCGGGATAGGTGAAAATGGTAAGCATTCCAATAGCGACATTACTCAGTTGCAATGCTTTGAAATAGGCGACCCAATGAATGCCCATTAAAATTCCGCCTAAAATCACCTTAAAACAATCTTCTCGATCTATTTTTAGACTGATCCTTTTCCATTTTAAAAATATAAACAGAAACCCTACTGCTAAGAGTGCGCGCCAGCCAATGGTTACCACAGGTGGCAAAGTGACCGCTCTCCCTAAAACACCGCTGGTACTTACCAAGAGCATTGCTAAATTAAGCTGTAGAATATTTTTGAAATAGGAATTTTGGGTTTGGGTCAAAACAAGAATTTTCTTCTAACACTAGCGATTAAGCAAAGATGCTTTTTCTTTAATAATATCGGCAACAGGGCGGTTTTCAATTCGGCTATCCAACCAAGAAAGAATATCAAGGTATAAAAATGCCCGGCGCTCATACGGATCATCTTCATAGATTTCTAGCCTATTGCGTAGTTTTTTGAATTCGTTTTTCAATTCGCCCGGGAAGATCTCACCTAGATTTCTTAGGAATTTGATCATCTCCTTTTGCACCTCGTGCAGGTCATCCATCTTGATCAAAAACTTATAAGTGCTACGTAAAAGCGTTTCTAAGTGATAATCCATTCCGGCTTCATAATGCGCCACAAGATTAAGAATACGTGCAAAACACATTAAATCTTCGCGCATTTTGAGCGATTTATTGTTGATAATTTTTCCAAGATACTCGATGCACTTTTTATTCTGACCATTTCCAAAATACAGACTAGCGATCTTGTAATAAAACACCATTATATGGTGTTCATCCATGCGTTGCCCCGACTGCTTCAGGTATTTTTCAATCTTTTCTATAAGTCCGTCATCTGTACTGAAATCACCCACCATAAACTTATGATTCAGCTTGTGCGAGTACACATATAGAAATTCTAAAATCTCCAAATTATCACTGTGCGGAAAGTCTGTAGAGGCTAAACGCGTTTCTAGTCGAGCAAGGACTTCTTCAAATTTGGTGTGATGTTTCAAGAAGAATAACGACTCTAGCAAATAATGATTTCCCTTAAGATAAAACACCGGATTACGGGCGATCATTGACGGTGTTTCTTCAAACAACTCTACGTAGCGCGTGGCATATTTAAAGCAGCTTAAAAAATCCTGAATTAAAAAACTATACCAGAGGTAGGCCTTATTCAGCCAGAGCTTCTCCCGAAATCCTAGATCGCTCATTTTATATTTGGGCATCGACTTCGTGAAAAATTGAGTGATCTCGCGTTTCTCTTCATCACTACGCACATATCCGGTTTTCAACATCAAACCATACAGCTGAAGCGATAAATTAGAGAGTTTGCTGGTCATCAAATTCTGCTGACTAAGGATCTTAGCTTCGTTTGCCAACTCTTCTGAGCGGGTGCTCATACTACGCGTGATGTATTGACTTTCGATCACTTTTTCAAGCTCAACGATCTCATACGCCACATTTTTTTCTTCATTTTCAATTGCCATATGCTTGGCTTTCTCCAGAAGTTTTAAGCTTTGTTGATATAAGCCTTTTTGATAAAGCACCGTAGCAAAATCTAACTGTTCTCGTATTTGAACACGTATATTTTGATGCGCCGGACTCAAACGCAGCGAGATCAAAATCTGCTTATAGAGATGTGCCTTGAGGTTAGACAGCTGTTGTTTTTTGACAATATTCTGCTTAAAAATTTCGCTTTCATCATAGGTATTCATTTTATCCAGCAGGTTAAAAAGCTGTAAATACTTAGAATCTGCGTTTCCGTCTAGGCGACCTACGTAAAGTTTAAATTGTCGTTTTTCAGACTTTGATAACGACTTGATGAGCACGTAAAGCGAATCTTTTGAATCATTTGCTGTTGTAATGATTTTACGCATAAAATATTGTTTATCAGTACTTTAAATAAAGACGTTTTTGCTTAAACATCGTAGGTTATTTTGCTTTGGTAACCTCAAAAGTACTACCAATATATATATTCACACTTAAATTGAGAAAAAAAGCACTATGACCGATAACAAAGTCCAAATTTTTGACACAACACTACGAGACGGGGAGCAAGTCCCAGGCTGTAAATTAGACACCCAACAAAAGCTAATTATTGCAGAACGTCTCGACCTGCTGGGTGTTGATGTTATTGAGGCCGGTTTCCCTATCTCTAGCCCCGGTGATTTTAAATCTGTTGAAGAAATTTCGCGTTTGGTAAAAAACGCAACGGTATGCGGTCTTACCCGTGCCGTTAAAAAAGATATTGAAGTAGCTGCTGAAGCTCTAAAACATGCTGTAAAGCCACGTATTCACACAGGAATTGGCACCAGCGACTCGCACATTAAATACAAGTTCAAATCAAATCGTGAGGACATTATTAAACGTGCTTACGATGCTGTGGCTTATGCAAAAACCTTTGTAGAAGATGTAGAGTTTTATGCTGAAGACGCTGGCCGTACAGACAATGAGTATCTGGCACGTGTATGTGAAGCTGCTGTAAAAGCAGGTGCTACGGTCCTTAATATTCCTGATACTACAGGATACTGCTTACCCGAAGAATACGGAGCAAAAATGAAATACCTTATGGAAAACGTAAAAGGTATTGACAAAGCCATTCTATCTTGCCACTGTCATAACGATCTGGGCCTTGCAACTGCCAACTCTATTGCCGGTGTGGTTAATGGTGCGCGACAGATAGAATGTACTATAAACGGTATTGGCGAACGTGCCGGAAATACCGCTCTTGAAGAAGTCGTGATGATCTTACGTCAACATCCGGACTTAGGTTTAGATACTAACATCAATTCTCGTCTACTTTGGGATACCAGCAAAATGGTAAGTGACAAAATGGGAATGCCGGTACAACCTAACAAAGCAGTTGTCGGCTCTAATGCTTTTGCTCACAGCTCAGGGATTCACCAAGACGGTGTGATCAAAAACCGCGAGACTTACGAAATTATGGATCCAGAAGAAGTTGGTGTTACCGAAAGTGCAATCATTCTTACTGCACGTAGCGGTCGCGCAGCTTTAGCGTATCGTTCTAAAAAAGTAGGCTACGAATTAACCAAGCTTCAGTTAGATGATGTTTATGAGGTCTTTCTTAAATTTGCCGACAAGCAGAAAGAAATTCACGATGAAGACATTCATGAAATCATGAAAGAAGCAAAAATTCAGATGCAAGTCGAAGCATAACACATTATAAATTAAACTATTAAATAAGGATTCTTGAATTAGAATCCTTATTTTTTCATATAATCTAAGTGTTCTCAGGAACCAATTACAATACAATGGCAGGAAAAACCCTATTTGATAAAGTCTGGGATGCACACGTGGTAGACACGGTGCCTAATGGCCCACAAGTACTTTATATTGACAAACACCTTATTCACGAGGTAACCAGCCCGCAAGCTTTTTCAGAATTAGAAGAACGCGGCATCCCCGTAGCACGCCCTGATCAGATCGTGGCAACTGCAGATCACAACACACCAACAGTAGATCAACATTTGCCGGTGCGTGATGTATTATCAAGAAATCAGCTGAAACAACTTTCAGAAAACTGTGAAAAACATGGGATCACGCTTTATGGTCTTGGTCACAAATACAACGGAATCGTACACGTGATGGCTCCCGAATTAGGAATCACACAACCGGGAATGACGATGGTTTGTGGGGATAGCCATACTTCTACTCACGGTGCATTTGGTACGATCGCTTTTGGTATTGGTACCAGCCAGGTTGCTCAGGTTTTTGCGAGTCAGTGTTTATTATTGACGAAGCCGAAAAGTCTGCGGGTAAACGTAAACGGAAAATTAAAACCTAACGTGCTTCCTAAAGATGTAATTCTTTATGTGATCTCAAAAATTGGTACTAACGCTGGTACCGGATATTTCTGTGAATATGCAGGAAATGTCTTTGAAGAAATGTCTATGGAAGGCCGTATGACGGTTTGTAATATGAGTATCGAAATGGGTGCGCGAGGCGGAATGATCGCTCCAGACCAGACTACTTTTGACTACGTTCAAGGGCGTGAGTTCGCTCCGGAAAGTGCAGAATGGGAAGAAAAATTGGCCTACTGGAAAACGCTTCCTACAGATGCTGATGCGGTTTTTGATAAAGAATACTCGTTTGATGCAGAAGACATCGAGCCAATGGTTACTTACGGTACAAACCCGGGAATGGGAATTAAAGTTACTGGAACCATTCCAGATAAAGAGGATGTAAATCTAGATAAGGCACTCGCTTATATGAACTTTAAAAAGGGAGAAAGCCTTATTGATAAACCTATCAATTATGTATTTATTGGTAGTTGTACCAATTCACGTATTGAAGATTTCCGCATTGCGGCAGATTTTGTAAAAGGAAAACAAAAAGCACCAAATGTAAACGCCTGGTTGGTTCCGGGATCTCAGCAAGTTGCTAAACAACTTGTTGAAGAAGGACTTGATAAGGTCTTTACTGAAGCCGGATTTGCATTGAGACAGCCCGGTTGTTCTGCTTGTTTAGCGATGAACGATGATAAAATTCCGGAAGGTGAATATTGCGTTTCGACATCAAACCGAAACTTTGAAGGACGCCAAGGACAAGGCGCTCGTACGATTTTAGCGAGTCCGCTAATGGCTGCCGCCACCGCCGTTGCCGGAAAAATTACAGACATTACAAAACAATTAAACTAGATGGAAAAGTTTACAAAACTTACCGATACCGCTGTTCCGTTACCTATTGAAAATATAGATACTGATCAGATCATACCTGCGCGCTTCTTAAAATCTACCGACAAAAAAGGCTTTGGCGATAATGTTTTTAGAGATTGGAGATTTAAACAAAACGGTGAAGTAAATGAGGATTTTGTTTTGAACGATCCTACGTACAGCGGTCCTATTTTAGTTGCCGGAGATAACTTTGGTTGTGGTTCTAGTAGAGAACACGCCGCCTGGGCGATTGCAGGATATGGTTTTAAAGTAGTGATCAGCAGTTTCTTTGCAGATATTTTTAAAGGAAACGCGCTTAATAACGGTATTCTTCCTATTCAGGTAACTCCGGAATATTTAAAAGAACTTTTAGCACTTGTTGCTGAAAAACCGGAAACCAAACTCACCATCGATCTAGAAAACCAATTATTGAGTACCCCTGCGGGCGAACTCGAGTTTGAGATCGATCCGTATAAAAAGGTTTGTATGATCAATGGCTATGATGACATTGATTTCTTGATCAGTAAAAAAGATAAAATCGAAGCTTTTGAGCTTGAACGCAGCTTCTAACTAATAAATGATAAAGTAGCACTTATGAAATTTAATATAGCACTTTTGGCAGGAGACGGTATTGGCCCTGAGGTCACTGAGCAAGCCGTCAAAGCGCTTGATGCAATCGCAGACGTTTACAATCATACATTTAAATTTAATAAGGCCCTGGTAGGTGCTTGCGCTATTGATGAGACGGGAGACCCACTTCCTGAAGATACGATCAAGTTGTGTCAAGAAAGTGACGCGGTACTTTTTGGTGCCATTGGTCATCCTAAATACGACAACGATCCTTCAGCAAAAGTTAGACCTGAACAAGGTTTATTAAAGCTGCGTAAGTCGCTTGGTCTATTCTGTAACATCAGACCGGTAAAAGCTTACGAGCGCTTGATCGAAAATTCTCCGTTGAAAAAAGAGATCATCAGCGGGACTGATATTTCTATCTATCGCGAACTTACCGGTGGAATTTACTTTGGATCAAAAGAATTAAGCGAAGACGGACAAGTAGCAAGCGATGGTTGCTCCTACTCTGTTGAAGAAATCACGCGTATTGCGCATCTAGCCTTTAAAGAAGCGCAAAACCGAAGAAAAAAATTGACGCTTGTAGACAAGGCAAACGTGTTAGAAACTTCGCGGTTATGGCGTAAAACCGTTACCGAGATCGCTAAAGAATATGATGATGTAGAACTCGACTTTTTGTTTGTGGATAATGCAGCAATGCAAATGATCTTAAATCCGAGTCAGTTTGATGTGATCTTAACCGAAAATCTTTTTGGAGATATCATTTCTGATGAAGCATCGGTAATTGGTGGTTCTATTGGGCTTTTGGCTTCTGCTTCTGTAGGAAGTACAGTTGGAATGTTTGAACCTATTCACGGTTCTTTCCCACAAGCAACCGGCAAAAATATTGCTAACCCACTGGCTTCTATTCTTTCTGCAGCAATGATGTTACGCCATTTGGATCTTCACAAAGAAGCAGATGCTATAGAAAAAGCAGTAGAAAAGTCATTAGAATTAGGGATCACTACTGGCGATATCAATCCTAAAAAGCCATATAGCACAACCAAAGTGGGTGACTTTATCGCTGACTACATCACACATCCCGAAGATTCTAATCGTAATTTTAGAAATATTCACGCGGGACAAAGCACGATTATCTAGAAATAGATTTTAGACAGTAGACATTAGATTATAGATCTGAGATTTTAGAATATATCTTACCAAGGCGAATCTTAAGTGTTTCGTGGGAAACAGATTTTTAGTATCTACCTAAACCTTAGGAATTTCATACCCTTTGGCGGTGCCAAAAAAAAAGCGACCTGTTGGGTCGCTTTTTTTGTTCAGTGTCAGATTCCTAATTATCCTCGAGAATTTCCTTGACATTTTTGAGTCCGGCTTCAAAGTCTTTGCCTACCATTTTATCCATACTCATAAAATGCGTCATTACTGTAAAGGGAAACTTATTCTTTCCGCTAAAACCCCAAGCAACGTTAGTGATCCCGGGATTAGGTGTGCTTACCGCTAACCACGCATCGCTGGTACTTTTCATAGGTTTAATAAAGCGCAACTGACTTTCTATACGTTTACCGGGAATAATCCCTGTAATCTCTTGTTCGCCGCTTCCTACTTCTTTATTTCCATCCCATTTAGAAACGAAGCCCACAGTACCATCTACCCCTTCATAGACTTTCTTCATATCTGGATCCTTTCGGCTCCAAGGCGACCAATGATCTTGATTTTTTAAATACTTTAAATATTCAAAAACTTTATCTGCTGGTTTTTGAATGTTGATATCGCGCTTTACTACGTATTGCTTTTTGGCGGTCAAATGCAGAATAGCGATTAAAACTAAAATTCCAATGAGGATATAGACGAATAACATATCAGGTTGTTTGAGGTTGCTACAGACTAATGTAGAAAAATTTTAAATGTAATTCTCAAACTTTTTTAAACAACCACTTCCAAAACGATATTTTGTGTCTTAATTGATTTCAATAAAAAACCGCCCGGGACATCACCACCGGGCGGTTTCTAGTTTGCATGCTTCCGATATCAAAAGAAGCGATGCAAACAACCTCAACACTAACTAAAAACTAGTTCCAGCCGCCACCTAGCGCCTGGTACATATGCACATAGGCATTCATTTGAGCCATTTTAGTTTCCACTAAATCAAAATTAGATTCTAACGCATCGCGCTGCGTCATTAAAACTTCCATATAATCAGCTCTTGCCGAAGAGAACAACTGCCCTGAAATATTCACCGAACGATTTAATGCATCTACTTCTTGCGACTTCAGCGCAAAACTCTGTTCTAAATTATCAACCTTCGCTAGTTGGTTAGCCACTTCTATATACGCATTCAACACGGTTTGCTCATAATCATAAACCGCCTGAATTTGTTTTGCATTAGCACCTGCGTACGCTGCTTTGATCTCGTTTCTATTGATCAAAGGCGCTGTCAACTCTCCGGCAATCGAGTACAATAAAGACTCCGGAGTGTCTAGCAAATACTTGGGGTTGAACGCTTCAAAACCTACTCCGGCTGAAATGCCTAGCGAAGGATAAAAACGTGCTTTTGCCACTTTTACATTAAGCTTAGCCGCTTCAAGCGCTAATTCGGCTTGCTTGATATCGGTACGATTCTCTAAGAGTTGCGCGGGGACTCCAGACTGAATAACCCCAGGTTTCATTGCCATCAGATCTTGAGACCTGCGGGCAACGTGCTGCGGAAAGCGACCCACCAGAAAATTGATTCGGTTTTGAGCTTCTACAATGCGTTGCTGAATATCAAATTGCAAACTTTTAGTGTGCAATACTTCTGCTTCAAATTTACTCACTGCAAGACCTGTGGCACGTGCAGCTTCCTTTTGAAGTCGTACGATTCGATACGCATTATTCTGAATCTCAATATTTCGGTTTAAAATTTCTAACTGATTATCGAGTGCTAAAAGTTCGTAGTAGTTTTCAGCGATCTCGCCTACCAACTGCGTAACCATAAAATTTCGACCTTCTACGCTCGATAAATAATTAAAAACGGCTGCTTTTTTTGCGTTGCGTAACTTCTTCCAGATATCCAATTCCCAAGTCGCTTTGAGTCCGAAATCATAATTAGGTAACGGTTCCGGGAATTCTTCTCCCGGTCGTATATCTGTGTTGGCATCATTAGCTCCCTGACTTGTATATCTACCAACTTTTTCGGTTTCGGCACCGGCGCCAAAGCCTACAAAGGGTAAATACTCACCTTTTTTTGCTTTGATCTCTGCTTTTGAAATAGCAATTTCTTGCAGCATAATATTTAACTCTTGGTTATTTGCCAGAGCAGAATCTATAAGCACGGTTAAATAAGGATCTGTAAAATACTCCTTCCAGTGTATCAAAGCAGTGTTGGTCGTATCAGTCACCGCATAGTTGGTATAGCTTTGAGGGAGGTCTTTTAAATCGACCTCCCGCTCTGCTAAACCTGGTGCTTTACAGGCAGAAAATGCCAGTATGAACAGCACCATTACGGTATATAAAAATTGCATTTTATTTATCTTCTTGATCATCTTCTTCTGAATTTGAAAAACTATCTATTTCGTGTACAAAGCCTTCGGTTAAAGAACCGTCTTCTTCGTCTCTAATTAATTTTCTTCCGTCTGCGAGAGAGCCAAAAATGAAGTACAATCCGGGTACGATAATCACCCCGAAAATGGTACCGAATAACATTCCGCCTAATGCCGAAGCTCCAATCGTATGGTTACCAATCGCTCCTGCTCCTGATGCCAATAGCAACGGAATCAAACCGGCGATGAAGGCAAACGAAGTCATTAAAATAGGTCTGAAACGCACCTTTGCACCTTCTATCGCAGCATCGAGTATCGTGGCGCCCTGAGAGCGTTTTAATACTGCAAATTCTACAATAAGCACGGCGTTTTTACCCAGAAGACCTACTAACATTATGAGACCAATTTGGGCATAAATGTCATTTTGTAGTCCCATCATTTTAAGCACCATAAACGAACCAAACACCCCAACCGGAAGCGAGAACACTACCGATAACGGAATGATAAAAGATTCGTACTGTGCAGCTAAAACAAAGTACACAAAAACCAGAACGATCAAGAAAATATAAACAGACTCATTACCGCGGTTAGCCTCGTCATATGAAAGACCTTCCCAGCCAATGTCATATCCTTTGGGTAAGGTTGTCGCTGCTACTTCACGAATTGCTTCAATCGCGTCTGCTGTGGTATATCCGGGAGCCGGTAGACCGCGTATTGCCGCAGAATTATACATATTGAAACGCGTTACCTCGTTAGGCCCCTGTGTTTTCTTCAACGTCATAAATGCCGAATACGGAACCATTTCGCCATCCTCATTCTTCACAAACATATTGAGCACATCAGACGGTAATCTTCTGAATTTAGGATCAGACTGCACATACACTTTAAAGAAGCGACCAAACTTGATAAAACCTTGCTCGTAGGTACTACCTATCATAATGTTCAGGTTTTCCATAGCTTTCCCTATAGAAACACCTTTTTGCATCGCAAGATCATTATTAAATTCTAGCTCGTACTGAGGATAGTTTGCCGCAAAGAAGGTAAATACACCGGTGAGCTCTTTACGCTCTTTTAAATGATCTACAAACTCTTGGTTCACCTTATCAAAATCTTGATAATCGGTCTCCGTATTTTCATCTAGCAAACGCATTGAGAAACCACCAGAAGAACCAAAACCAGGGATGGCAGGCGGTTCAAAGAATTCAATTATGGCACCTAGCCCTTTTGATTTCTCCTCAAGCTCTTCCATAATTTCGGTAACATCGTGCTCACGCTCAGACCAAGGTTTTAAGTTGATCAAACACGTACCTGCGTTAGAACCACGACCTTCGGTCATAATCTCATAACCTGCAAGCGAAGAAACCGACTCGATCCCGTCAACTTCTTCAGCGATTTTCTGAAGTTCAAGCGAAACTTTATTGGTTCGCTCTAATGTTGCTCCCGGAGGTGTTTGAATGATCGCATAGATCGTACCTTGATCCTCACTAGGAATAAACCCTGACGGAAGCACTTGACTTTCTAAGAAAATACCAATACAGAAAGCAATCAAAATTCCGAAGGTTAACCATCTTCTACTCACGATACGCTTCAGTACTGCAACGTATTTACCGGTGAGGTTATCAAAACCACTGTTGAATTTATCCAGCGCACGCGTAAAGAGATTACGCTTCTTCTCTTTTCCGTGGTTATTTTTCAACAGCATTGCACACAATA
This sequence comes from Leeuwenhoekiella palythoae, assembly GCF_020310025.1. Classification (GTDB taxonomy): domain Bacteria; phylum Bacteroidota; class Bacteroidia; order Flavobacteriales; family Flavobacteriaceae; genus Leeuwenhoekiella; species Leeuwenhoekiella palythoae. The sequence continues at coordinate 3,382,327 of NZ_CP084318.1, read as the reverse complement.
CCGGTGTCAGCGTCAACGCGATCAATGCTGAAATCACAATGGAACTCGCCATAGTAATCGAGAACTGTCTATAGAAGGTTCCTACGGGACCAGACATAAATGATATAGGTAAGAATACCGAAACCATTACACCGGTTATCGCTATAATCGCTCCACTTATTTCACCCAAAACTTGTTTAACGGCGAGATACGGCGATATATGCGGATGCTCTTCAAACTTGGCGTGCACCGCCTCGACGACAACAATCGCATCATCCACAACAATACCAATAGCCAGTACAAGCGCAAACAGCGTCACCATGTTTATCGAGATCCCAAAAAACTGAATGACAAAGAACGCCCCAATTAAAGAGACCGGCACTGCGATGATAGGGATTAACGTGGAGCGCCAGTCTCCTAAGAATATAAATACTACTAGTGCTACTAAAATAAAGGCATCACGTAAGGTGTCTATTACCTGTTCTATAGAAGAATCTAAGAATTTAGAAACATCATAACTGATTTTATAATCCATTCCCGGAGGGAAATCAGCGCGCATTTCTTCAAGTTTTTCCTTTACCTCATCAATAACGTCACTTGCGTTACTTCCGTAGTTTTGCTTCAATACGATCGCCGCAGAAGGGTGACCATCTAAGTTGGAGTAGATATCAAAAAAATCACTTCCTAACTCTACTTTACCAATATCTTTCAGGCGAATACTTTCACCTTCAGAATTGGCTCTAATAATGATATTCTCATATTGCTCAGGCTCGTTGTACCGACCTTTATAGGTCAACACATATTCTAAAGATTGTGCTTCTATACCAGAACTTCGTCCCAAGCGTCCGGGACGTCCCACGATACTTTGCTCCTGCATCGCTTCCATCACTTCATCAACCGAGACATCATAAGCACGCATACGATCTGGATTTAACCAAACACGCATTGCGTATCTACGGCTTCCTAAAATTTGAGAACGTGCAACCCCTTTTAGACGGTTGATCTCAGGAATCATTTTTACGTTAGCATAGTTGTACAGAAATTTTTCATCCATACTTTTTTCCTTAGAATACAGGTTCACATACATCAACATACTAGGCTGTATGGGTGTAATCACTACCCCTTCTCGCTGAACCAATTCGGGCAAGAGGGGCATCACCTGGTCAACCCTGGTCTTGACCCTCACCACAGCTTGGTTAGGATCTGTACCGGGTTCAAAAATGATTCTAAGCGTGGCCTCACCTGCACTGGTAGCATCGGTAGCCATGTAACGCATTCCTTGAACGCCGTTAATCGAATTCTCTAAGGTTACTAAGGTTGATTTTACTAATACATCTGCACTCGCACCGGGATACGCGATAAAAATATTTACCGTGGTAGGCGCGATTTGCGGGAACTGTGATATAGGCAGCTGCTTGATCGCGAGCGAACCTATAAACACGATAATAATCGAAATTACTATCGCAAATACGGGTCTGTGAATAAATCTACTAAACATTATTTTCTTTTTTAGAAGAAGCGCTTACTCAGCGTAAAGAGCTAATTCAGCCATCGCTTCACTAGGATCTTCTACTTCATATTCTACTTTATCATTCTCTCTTACCAATCGTAATCCTTCAAGAAGAATTTTATCATCGGTGCTCAGACCATCGCTCACAGCATACAAGTGCGGCATTTCTTCAGCGATGGTAATTTGTCTAGAGTGAACGACGCCTTCGTCATCAATCACATAGCAATACTTCTTGTCAAGAACTTCAAAAGTTGCTTTCTGTGGAATTAAAAGCGCATTTTCTAAAGGAATAGTAACGTGTACATTACCGGTTTCTCCGTGACGTAGTAGTGCGTCAGGGTTAGGGAAAGTAGCTCTAAAAGGAATATTACCCGTTTCGTTATTGAAGTCGGCTTCAATGGTTTCTACAATACCTTTGTGACCAAAGTATTTGTTGTTTGCCATAAGCAATTCAACTTCTGGTTTTGTAGCATCTTTCAGCGCAGCTTTATAATCAAGATATTCCGCTTCAGGAACATTGTAGTACACCCACATTATGTTGTTGTCAGAAAGATTGGTGAGCAATTCGCCCTCATCTACGAGACTACCTAAGCGCACGTGAAAGCGGTCAACGATCCCGTCAAATGGTGCTCGTATCTGAGTAAATTCAAGATGTACTTGCGATAGTGCAAGCTCTGCATTGGCCTTTTCTAACTTGGCTTTAGCCATAGCCAGTTCGTTAGGCGCAACCACATTGCTATCGGCGAGTTTTTTAGTGTTTTGGTATTCAATATTGGCAAATTGTGCTTCGGCTTTTGCCTTTTGCATTTCTGCTTCATAGAGCTTCGGCATAATTTGAAAAAGAAGCTGTCCTTTTTTTACGGCTTGACCTTCGTCAACAAATATTTTCTGAAGATACCCGCGCTCCTGAGCACGTAATTCAATATGACGGCTTGAGTGAATCTGGGCAACGTAATCTTTTGTAATTACAGTATCCTTTCGCATAGGATTAGTAACATAAAAGGTAGTTTCTTCTTCCTTTTCGTGGTGTTCTGACTTGCAGCTTACGTGGAACAACATAGTCCCCAAGCCCAACATCATGAGAATCTTTTTCATGTGATGTGAATTTTACTTTAAAAAATTAAATGGATTTAAAAGCTTTTCCCGAACGGAGAAAACATAGGAATGTCTCGGCTTCTTGGCTAAGTGTGAGGCACCAAAAAACTGAAACAGATTTAGCCCAAACAATGTGGGCTTAAAAGTTTAAATCAAAGTCTAAATACCTGGAATAAAAGGTATGGCTTTACTGAAGCGCTTAAAGAAGAACGCGCCTTAGTTTTTAAATGTTTGTATTTAAAGTAAAAACATCTTGGAACAGATGTCTGTGTAGCGAGGGTTGCGGTTGCAAGGCTTTGGCTTGCTTTAGAAATTGAACGATCGCTTTCTTCAATTTCAAATTCTGCGATTCTTAATTCTAAGTTTTGACTGTGAACCACGTCAAAATGTGGTTGATTCAAGTCATTGTTGTAGGTTTCTTCAAAAGCATTGGATTGCATTGCCGAATCAGCCGGCAGGTAAGAACTACCTGAAAGCTGCACAAAGCCAGCAAGGAATACAATAAATGAAAAAAGAAACTTCATAAGTCCTTTGAATTAAGACGAGACAAAATTAACAGAAGACTTAGCAAACCACCAAAAATTGTAAACGAAAAGTTTTAAGAAAAATCATTTTCTTAGCATTTAATCAAAACTTAAAGTGATCTCATAAAAAAAGTGGCATAAAAATAACTTTATGCCACTTTTTAGCTTAAAAGCTTACGCTATGCTATTTGATATCTAAGGCTGTGGAAACTTTGCGCATTTTAGCCTTGATTTCGGCAAATCCCGGATTATGAATGCTCCCTATGTGGGTATGATTTTTTCCGGCTTCCGGCTTGTACGTCCCATCTTGTACCTGCCCTCCTATTTGTTGATAAGCCTCTCTAAACGATTTACCTTCTACTACCAGATCGTTAATGCTATCAACAGTAAACAGGTATTTATACTTCTCATCGTTCAGGTCAATTTCTTTAACGATCACCTGACCAATCGCATAATCAAAGATCTCTAAAATATCCTTGATGGTCTCAACCGCGCTTATTGTATTTTCTTTCAACAACTGATAATCTCTATGATACCCGCTGGGCAAATTATTAGTGATTAAGACCATTTCGGTACTTAAGGATTGAATCTTATTACACTTCCCTCGAATCAACTCAAAAACATCAGGATTCTTTTTATGCGGCATAATACTGCTTCCCGTAGTCAGATGCTCCGGGAAACTCACAAAGCCAAAATTCTGGCTCATATACAGGCACACATCCATCGCCAAACGAGACAGTGTGTTGGCTAAACTTCCTAAGGTCGAAGCCAGTGTACGCTCGCTTTTACCGCGCGCCATTTGCGCTGCAACCACGTTATATTTCATTGTGGCAAAACCCAATTCTTTGGTCGTCATCTGGCGATCTATAGGAAACGAACTTCCGTAACCTGCCGCAGAACCCAGTGGGTTTTGGTCAACAATATCCTGAGTCGCATTGATCAATATTACATCGTCGATCAATAATTCGGCATACGCTGAAAACCAAAGTCCAAAACTGCTAGGCATTGCGACCTGTAAATGCGTATAACCCGGCAACAACTTATCTTTATGCGTTTCACCAAGATTCATTAAGGTTTCAAATAAAGAAACCGTGCGTGCTTTAATTTGCTGCAATTGTTCTTTGTAATACAACTGAAGCGCCACCAAAACCTGATCGTTACGCGAGCGTGCCGTGTGTACTTTTTTCCCGGTATCGCCAAGAATAAGGGTTAATTCTGCCTCTAGTTTAGAATGAATGTCTTCATATTCGGGTTCTATAAAGAAGTCCGGATTTTGTGTATGCGCTTCTAAAATATCAAGCTGCGGAAGCAAACTTTTCAATTCCTCATCGGTGAGAATGCCTATTTTGTTCAGCATTTTTACATGTGCGCGTGTTGCTTGCACATCATATTTTGCAATATGCACATCGATCTCACGGTCATTACCCACCGTAAAGTCGATGATCTTGGTATCTATATCGGCACCTTTGTCCCAAAGTTTCATATTTCGTGTGTTTTCATTCCCTAGAAATAGGGAATCTAATTATTCCGCGAAGGCGGAAATCTTAAAGTATACTTTCCAGCAAATCTATATAAATTTCGATTCCTTCTTCGATTTCATTTACATAGATAAATTCGTTAGCACTGTGCGAGCGCGTACTGTCTCCGGGACCCAATTTAAGCGAAGGACAACTCAACACCGCCTGATCACTAAGTGTTGGCGAACCGTAAGTGCTTCTTCCTAGCGCAATGCCGGCTTTAACCAAATCGTGATCTACAGGAATTGAAGAAGAATTCAATCGCAAACTACGCGGAATGATCTCGTCGCACGGCGCTTTTTGCTGAAGTAAATCGGCTATTTCCTTATTGGAATACGCATCATTCACGCGCACGTCAACAACCAATTCCACATCAGCCGGAACCGCATTATGCTGCTTCCCTCCTTTGATCTGTGTAACGGTCATTTTTACATCGCCCAACGCATCTGAAGATTTTTCAAATTTGAAATTCTTAAACCATTCTAAAACTTCAATACAATTGTAAATCGCGTTGTTATCGTTAGGATGCGCTGCGTGGGAAGGCGTTCCTTTCACTTTGGCGTCAAACACCACAAGACCTTTTTCAGCAACTGCGAGATTCATTAAGGTAGGTTCACCCACGATTGCAACATCAACCGGCGGAATCACCTTAAGCATACTATTCAAACCATTGGGACCACTGCTTTCTTCTTCACCACTGGCCACAATAACCAAATTGTATTTTGGATTTTCCTGCGCGTAGAAATAAGTGAAGGTTGCGATTAACGAAACTAAACATCCGCCTGCATCATTACTCCCTAAACCATACAATTTACCATCTTCTATATCGGGACTGTACGGATCGCGTGTATACCCATTATTAGGCTGCACCGTGTCGTGATGGCTGTTAAGCAGCAATGTAGTTTTGCCTTCTTGAAAGTCTTTATTGGTTGCCCAGATATTATTGGCCTGCCTTTTAAAAGGAATATCGTGCGCATTAAACCAAGCTTCAATTATCGCAGCGGTACCTTCTTCTTCGGAAGAAAAAGATTGGGTTGCGATCAATTTTTTAAGTAGCTCAATGGCTTCCTGTGTAAGTTGATCTCTATTCATTACAGTCTTAAAGTTGTAAAATTAGCATCTTTATGGTGTAGCATTTCGGGCTTTCCTAAACGTACTTGCTGCACACCACCTTTTAAAGCGTAAAAACAGTTTTCCATCTTCGGAAGCATTCCGTCTGCTATAATTTTTTCTTCTAACAATTCAGCATATTTCGCTGAATCGATATCTTTTACTACTGAAGTATCGTCGTTAATATCGAGTAAAACACCGTTCTTTTCGAAGCAATAATTCAACGTAACTTCATAGTTTGCTGAAAGTCCGCGTGCCAATTCACACGCGATCGTATCTGCATTGGTATTGAATAATTGCCCGTTTCCGTCGTGTGTTATCGCACAAAATGCCGGAGTAACACCAATACTCAAAAGCTTATCGATCATCTCTGAATCTACCGCTACCACGTCACCCACAAAACCAAAATCGATTTCCTTGACAGGTCTTTTTACAGACAAGATCGTATTCCCGTCTGCTCCCGAAAATCCTATCGCATTACAGTTTCTGGCTTGCAAACCGGCGACAATGCTTTTATTCACTTTTCCGCCGTAAACCATTGTGATCACTTCAACCGTTTCCGCATCGGTAATTCTACGACCATTCACCATATTCACCGGAATTGCCAATCGTTCAGCCAGCTGACTCGCTAGCTTTCCGCCACCGTGCACTAAAATCTTCGGCTCCGGAAGCGCTGCAAAAGCATCTAAAAAAGATTGAAGATCTTCTTCTTTCTCAATAATGTTTCCGCCTACTTTGACGATGTTTAGCTTTTTCATTTTCGGCTTTTAATTCAGGTTTTCCAATATCTTCTTCAAAACCACCTGCGCAGAAAACGTACGGTTGTTTGCCTGCTCGATCACTACAGATTGTGTTCCGTCTAAAACTTCGTCTGCAACGATCACATTGCGACGTACCGGCAAACAATGCATAAATTTGGCATCACCCAGTTTTTCATCGGTGATCGTCCAACTGCTGTGCGAATCTACAGTTGCTAAAACTTTACCGTAATCCTCATAATTACTCCAGTTTTTGACATAAACAAAATCTGCATCTTTTAAGGCCTCATCCTGATCATAAACCACAGGAGTATCCTTCATCGTAGCATCGCTCAGTTCATAACCTTTAGGATGCGTAACGGTAAGTTCTACATCCATTTTTTGCATCATCCCGATAAAGGAATTAGCCACCGCATGTGGTAATGCTTTAGGGTGTGGCGCCCAGCTCAGTACCACTTTTGGCTTTTTCTTTTGAGAAAGTTCTGTGATCGTAATAGCATCTGCCAAAGCTTGTAACGGGTGTGCCGTTGCACTTTCCATATTTACCACCGGTACTGTGGCGTATTTTACAAAATTAGAGATCACGTATTCTGACTCGTCTTTGGCTTTATCAGTCAAGGTTGGGAAAGCACGTACCGCAATCACATCTCCGTATTGCGAGATCACTTTTGCCGCTTCTTTCACATGCTCAGAGGTGTCTGCATTCATCACAGTACCGTCTTCAAATTCTAACTTCCAAGCGTCGCTGTTAAAGTTCATCACCGTAACATCCATTCCTAAATTGCTTGCTGCTTTTTCTGTACTTAGACGCGTGCGCAAACTCGAGTTGAAAAACAGCATCACCAAGCGCTTGCGCTTTCCTAAATGTTCATATGCATATGGATTTGCTTTTAACGCGCGTGCTTCGGCGATTAATTCCTGTAGATCTGTAATGTCGTCTAAACCGGTGTATTTTTTCATTAGTTGATTCCTGTCAAGGTGTTAGTTAGCAGCCGAAATCTCTGCTAGATTTATGTTTATTATAAGTTGTTTAATTCTATTTTAAGCGCTTCAAAAAACTGATCGATATGCTCGTTCTGAACCGTCAATGGTGGAAGAATACGTATCAAGTTTTTGTTTTTTGCACTTCCTGTAAAAATATGCTGATCGTAAATCAGCTTTTTGCGTAAGGCTGCCGTATCAAAATCAAATTCGATTCCCAGCATCAAACCGCGCCCTTTTACCGCTTTGATCTGCGGAATTTCAGTAGTTTTTGCTTTAAAATGATCTGAAACGCGTAACGCGTGCGCCATCAAATCTTCTTCTTCTAAAACTTCAAGAACAGTCAAGGCTGCGGTACACGCTAAGTGATTTCCACCAAAGGTGGTTCCCAGCATTCCGTATTCTGCTTTGATCGAAGGGTGAATTAGAATTCCTCCAACCGGAAATCCGTTCCCCATTCCTTTAGCCATTGAGATCAATTCAGGCTCTACGTTGTATTCTTGAAAAGCAAAGAATTTGCCGGTACGACCAAAACCTGCCTGAACTTCGTCTGCAATAAGGCAGGTTCCGGTTTCCTTGCATAGTTTATCAACGCCTTCATAAAATTCAGCAGTGCTGATATCTAAACCACCAACACCTTGAATAAACTCCACGATTACCGCACAAACATCACCTTTTGCTAAAACTGCAGCTAAAGCGTCCAAATCTCCTAAGGGTAAAAATTCAACTTCTTGCTGTGCGTTAATTGGTGCGACAATCTTAGGATTATCGGTCGCGGCTACGGCTGCAGAAGTTCTTCCGTGGAAACTGTTATGAAAAGCGACTACTTTTTTTCTTCCGGTGACGAAAGATGCCATTTTCAACGCATTCTCATTAGCCTCAGCCCCACTGCTACACATAAACAATTGATAGCCGGGACAATTAGCCTGAAGCGGTAATTTTTCGCCTAAAGCTTCCTGTAATGGGTTTTTAACCGCATTGCTATAAAAGCCGATATCGCCCAATTGCTTGGTAAGATTTTCAACATATTTAGGATGTGCGTGACCTATGGAGATCACCGCGTGACCACCATATAAATCTAAATATTTAGTAGGTGCAGCATCATAAACCCAGACATCCTGAGCTTTAATGGGTGTCACATCATAAAGTGGATAAACATCAAATAAACTCATTATTTCTGGTCTGTTTTTATAACATTAATTTTATTGAAAGATGCAACCATCCCTTGAATCAACGACGAACTCAAGCCTTTGTGCTCCATCTCGTTCAAGCCTTCTATGGTACAACCTTTTGGCGTGGTTACACGATCGATCTCTTCTTCTGGATGGTTTCCGGAATCGATCAATAATTTGGAAGCACCGTTACAGGTGTGCATCGCTAATTCTTGTGCTTCTTTAGCATCAAAACCTAACTGAATCGCTGCCTGTGTTGTTGCGCGAATTAAGCGCATCCAGAATGCGATTCCGCTGGCGCAAACTACCGTTGCTGCTTGCATTTGCTTTTCAGGAATGATCAAGCTGTTCCCTAATCTATTGAAAATAGCTTCGGCGATCTTAATGCGCTTCATTCCTTTCTCGTTACTTGCCAAGCACGTCATCGATGCACCCACAGCAATCGCTGTATTCGGCATCGCGCGTATGATGAATTGGTCTGTACCCACAATATCTTCTATCTGCGAAATTTGATAACCCGTAATGGTGGAGATCAACACGTGCTTATCAGTCAATTCATTTTTGATATCGTGTAAAATATTTGCCAGTTGTGCGGGTTGCACTGCAAAAATCAAAATATCAGATTTTTGAACCGCCTCCACGTTATCTGAAGTCACAAACACATTTTTATATTCGGCGTACGACTCAATTCCCGCAGGATTACGACGCGTCATATATAACGAGGTGATCGCATTATTGGTAATCAAACCCTTAGCTATAGAAAGCCCTAGATTACCTGTACCTATGATTGCTATTTTCATAATTAATTAGTTTTTTCATTTCCGCCCTTCGACTATCGCTCAGGATAAACTTCAGGCGGAAATCTTTTAAATGCCTCTCTAAAGGCTTAGAAATAACTTCCTTTTAAATTCAAGCCTTCAGTTTGTGGTAGGCCGAAAATCAAGTTCATATTCTCTACCGCCTGTCCTGAAGCTCCTTTTAAAAGGTTATCAATACAACTGGTGATCAATAATTGATTTTCATGCTTGTGCAGGTGAATCAAACATTTATTGGTGTTCACCACCTGCTTCATATGAATATCCGAATCGGAAACAAAGGTAAATGGCGCTTCTGCATAAAAATCGGTATAGATTTTTTTAATAGCTTCCAGATCACCTTCAAATTTGGTGTACGCAGTTGCGAAAATTCCACGAGAGAAATTCCCTCGATTTGGAAGAAAGAAAATCTCCTTATCAAATCCGCTTTGCAAACTTTTAACCGACTGATTAATCTCACCCATATGTTGATGGGTAAACGGCTTGTAATATGAGAAGTTATTATCTCTCCAAGTGTAATGCGTCGTTGCCGAAAGTGACGTTCCCGCTCCGGTAGCCCCGGTAACCGCATTGATATGAATGTCTGAAGTTATATTTTTTGAATCTGCTAACGGAAGTAATGCCAACTGGATCGCAGTTGCAAAACATCCCGGATTGGCAATAGAACCCGCTTGTTTGATTTCGTCTTTATTCAGCTCCGGAAGGCCATAAATGAATTCTCTTCCTTGAAACTCAGCGTCTGGTTTTAGCCTAAAATCATTACTTAAATCAATAATGATGGTTTCTTCAGAAAACACATTTTTATCTAAAAATGCAGTTGAATTTCCGTGTCCTAAACACAAGAAAACCACATCAACATTAAAATCAACCGTATCAGCAAAACGAATATCAGTACTTCCTAAAAGGTCCTGATGCACATCGCTCAAAAGATTTCCGGCATTTGAAGTACTGAAAACAAAACTTAGATCAACATACTTATGATTCAGTAAAATTCTGATCAACTCTCCTGCCGTATAACCGGCACCGCCAATTATTCCTGCTTTGATCATGAGTCTCCGTTTACGTGGTTGTAAATCTTGTTTTGGTTCCCGGTGATTTTGATAAAGCCTTTAGCATCATCTGCCGTCCAGCCTTTATTCATCTCACCATACGCACCAAACGAAGCATTCATCAAGTCGTGATCAGACTTTATTCCTTCTAATGTGAATCGATATGGTTGAAGCGTCACATACACTTCACCTGAAACATTCTTTTGACTATCGGTTAAAAATGCTTCCAAGTTGCGCATAGCGGGATCAAGATATTGTCCCTCGTGCAGGTGCATTCCATAGAAATTAGATAAATAATCTTTGTGCTGCATTTGCCATTTTGTAAGCGTGTGCTTCTCTAACAAATGATGCGCTTTTAAAATAATCACAGGTGCAGCAGCTTCAAAACCTACACGACCTTTGATCCCGATAATCGTATCACCCACGTGAATATCGCGACCGATACCAAACGGAGCCGCAAGTTTTTGTAAAGCTTCGATATTCTCTACAGGAGATCCAGATTGACCATTTACAGCGGTGAGTTCGCCCTTCTCAAAAGTCAAGGTTACTTTTTCTGCTTCAGACTTTTCTACCTGAGAAGGAAAAGCCGACTCCGGCAAACCTTGGTGTGAAGTCAAAGTTTCACTTCCGCCAACAGAAGTCCCCCATAATCCACGGTTTATTGAATACTGTGCTTTTTCCCAAGACATCTCAACCCCGTGACTTTTTAAATAATCGATCTCCTCCTGACGCGACAGTTTTAAATCTCTAATTGGTGTGATGATCTCGATCTCAGGTGCCAAAGTTTGAAAGATCATATCAAAACGCACCTGATCGTTTCCTGCACCAGTGCTTCCGTGAGCTACGTATTCTGCACCAATAGATTTTGCATAATTGATGATCTCAACCGCCTGAATGATACGTTCTGCACTTACCGAAAGCGGATAGGTATTGTTTTTCAAAACATTTCCATAGATCAAATACTTAACTACTTTGTCATAAAAGCGGTCTACTGCTTGTACATTTTTGTAGGATTTTGCCCCGATCTTTAAGGCTTTAGATTCGATTTCGTCAATCTCTTCTTGCGTAAAACCACCGGTATTAATGCTTACCGCGTGAACTTCAAATCCTTTTTCTTCTGAAAGGTATTTTGCACAATAACTGGTATCTAATCCGCCGCTGTAGGCGAGAACTAATTTTTTCATTTTATTTTATTTATTCTGAAAACGCTCGGTAAGTGAGCTTAAGGTTTTTATTCGTCTTTTTTTTTATCTTTTTTCAAAAACAAGTGTTCTTTGATGCTTTTTAAGCGGGTAAATGCTTTAGGATTTACCTCCTCTTTCTCACGAACTCGTTGATTGATTTTCTCTTCAATTTCCTGCTTTTTCTTTTCTTCTTTTTCAGGATCATAAAGCATTCCTGTGCACAAACACATTTTTTGCTCAGTACGTTGAAGAATGTCGTAGTTTCTGCAGGTTTGACAACCTTTCCAAAAGGTAGGATCGTCTGTAAGTTCTGAGAAGGTCACAGGGCGATATCCTAAGTCTGAATTGATCTTCATCACGGCAAGACCGGTAGTGATCCCAAATACTTTAGCATCAGGATATTTAGCTCTGGAGTGATTAAAGATCGCTTCTTTGATCTGGCGCGCGAGTCCGCTGCCTCTATAATCCGGATGTACTATAAGTCCTGAATTAGCAACAAACTTACCGTGGCCCCAAGCCTCGATGTAGCAAAAGCCGGCAAATTTCTCACCGTCAAGGGCGATCACTGCATTACCGTTTTCCATCTTGGTAATGACATATTCAGGTGTACGTTTGGCGATTCCGGTGCCGCGTACTTTTGCAGATTCTGCGATGGTGTCGCAAATATATTGTGCATATCCCGCATGGGATTTGTTAGCAATAATAATTTCCATATTCAATTGAATTGGAAGTTAGAAAAAAGTGAAATTGTAATTTGAATCGAAAGTTGGAACCGGACTCACCTAAGTTCCCTAAAAATATGCACCCACTAGGGGCGGCGGCGCTCACGGCGGCGTACAGGAATATAAACCAATGTAGTGTTGGTTCTGTTAACTGGGTATAAAGAATTAAGCAACGCATTTACTGCTTGCTTTAGTTCTGTTATATGTCTTTTTATTCCCTTCATTGTTGATGCTAAAATACAAAGTAGATTTAAATGAACCTCCAGATTTTACTAGAAATATCAAATAAATCTACTTTTTTAAATATTCTTCAGTTTTCAATACAAAAAGCACTTTTCACTGATTGATTCATAATAAACCAAATCATTTTTGAATGTTACAGCAAGTAATCTGTACTTACAAAGTTTGATTTTTTGGTATCCAACAGCTCATTAAGGATCGCATTGTTGTATGCATTGTCTTTAGAAGCCACAAAGGTACGTATGGAGAACGAACGCAAGGCATCGTGTACGCTTAATGTACTCACCGCTGAATCCTTTCTACCTGTAAACGGATAAACATCTGGACCGCGCTGACACGAACTGTTTAAATTCACACGACATACTAAATTAACCAAGGTGTCTATCAAGGGAGCAAGTGCTTTTACATCTTTACCGAAAAGACTTACTTGCTGTCCGTAATTCGATTCAGCCATATCATCTAAAGGTTCGTCGATGTGTTTAAACGTCAACACCGGAACTACAGGGCCAAATTGTTCTTCTTTGTAAACCTCCATTTCTTTAGTCACCGGAAACAATACTGCCGGCCAAATAAAGTTTTCTGAGCGCTCCCCGCCTTTTGCGTTGATCACTTTTGCGCCTTTGGCTTTAGCATCATCAATCAACTGCTGAATATAATCTGGTTTTGAAGGTTCAGGGAGCGGCGTGAGCTTCACATCATCTTCCCAAGGCAAACCAAATTTTAAAGCATCAACAGCCTCAGCATACTTTCTATTGAAGGTTTCTGCGATATTTTCATGCACATAGATCACTTTCAACGCTGTACAGCGCTGGCCGTTAAAAGATAGTGTTCCGGCGATGCATTCTGCAACTGCAAGATCTAGATCAGCATCCGGTAAAATTATTGCGGGATTTTTTGCTTCGAGACCTAAAACTAAGCGTAAACGGTTTTGTTTTGGGTGCAATGCCTGAAGCGAATTGGCAGAAGAACTATGACCAATCAAGGCTAAAACATCCACCTTTCCGGTTTTCATAATTGGTGTTGCCACGGCTCTACCTCTACCAAAAAGAATGTTCACCACTCCGGCAGGGAAACTTTCTTGAAAAGCCTCTAGCAACGGCGTAATTAATAGAACGCCGTGCTTAGCCGGTTTAAAAACTGCCGTATTCCCCATTATCAATGCCGGAATCAGCAAACAAAACGTCTCGTTAAGCGGATAGTTATAAGGCCCCAAGCAAAGTACAACGCCTAAAGGACCTCGTCTAATATGCGCGTGAATACCACCTTCTTTATAGAATTTAGCACTCTCACGATCCATATTCTTATAATCTTCGATAGTATCTAGAATATACTCTACCGTGCGATCAAACTCCTTTTGCGAATCTGGATAATTTTTACCAATCTCCCACATCAGCAGTTTTACAATGAGTTCCCGTTTTTCTTTCATTTTTGTAACGAAAGTTTCCATACACTTAATACGGTCGGCAACTTTCATTGTGGGCCACAAGCCCTGACCGCGATCATAGGCTTTGTGCGCAGCATCAACTGCTGCAATAGCTTCAGATTCGCCCAAAGAAGGAATAGAGCCCAAACGAGTTGGCTGACGCTCTCCATCTTTTTCTGTATGAATGCTTGAGAAAACATCTGCTACTTCACCATTCCAATTGTGCATTTTCCCGTCAATTAGATAGGTGCGCTGCTCAATAGAGTCAACTTTAAACTGATCTGGAATATCTGTGGGTAATTGTATCATAGGTTGATTAGATTTTGACAAAATGAATTGACTTTAAGACTGCTATATTGAAAATATACAACTTAAAGAGCTAAGCGGTAGGTTATTAAATCTTTAAATCAGGAATTCAAATAAGTCTGGTTTATCATTGAGATATTCTCCGAAGAAATTTCTACTCTTCATTCGGGCTATTAACGGGTCAAGATCCTTACGGTCTTTCAGTTCAATACCTACCACTGCAGGGCCATCTTCACGAGATGTTTTCTTCTTATATTCAAAAAAGGTAATGTCGTCTTCCGGACCTAGGATTTCATTTAAGAACTCACGCAATGCACCGGCTCGCTGCGGGAATCTAATGATGAAATAGTGTTTTAACCCTCGATACAAAAGAGCACGTTCTTTAATTTCCGCAGTACGCGTAATATCGTTGTTGCTTCCACTTACAATACATACTACATTTTTCCCTTTGATCTCATCAGCAAACTGATCTAGCACCGATAAGGTTAAAGCCCCAGCAGGTTCAACTACAATTGCTTCTTTATTATAAAGATCAAGTATAGTCTGGCAAACCTTCCCTTCAGGAACAGTTACCATTTTCTCTAAATATTCTTTACAGATAGCAAAGGTGCGATCACCTACGCGCTGTACAGCAGCACCGTCAACAAACTTTTCGATCAGCGAAAGTGTCGTATTTTCTTTATTGAATATCGAAGTGCTCATTGAAGGAGCACCTTCGGGCTCTACCCCTATTACTTTAGTATTAGGCGAAAGCAAATGAAATACCGTACTCAACCCGGAAGCTAAACCACCACCACCTACAGGAACAAAAACATAGTCTATCTCTTCTTTGCTCTGCTCAATAATCTCCAAACCTACAGTAGCCTGACCTTCAATAATTTTTTCATCATCAAAAGGGTGTACAAAAATTTTACCCAGCGCATCACATTCAATTTTTGAAGCTTTGTACGCATCATCAAACGTGTCTCCGGTAAGCACAATTTTGGCATATTCACCTCCAAACATTTCTACCTGCTCGATCTTTTGCTTAGGCGTAGGTGACGGCATAAAAATTGTACCGTTGATCTTCAGCTTGGCACAAGCGAATGCTACACCCTGCGCGTGATTTCCTGCACTGGCACAAACGATTCCTTTAGCGCGCTCTTCAGCGCTAAGCGAATTGATTTTGTTAAATGCACCTCGGATTTTATACGATCTTACCTGTTGCAAATCTTCACGCTTCAACATAACATTGGCGTCAAACTTGCGCGAATAGTTTAAACTCGGCATTAAAGGAGTCAACGCAGCAACACCTTCCAAGGTTTTTGCTGCTTCCTTTATTTGCTCTAGATCAGGAAAAAATGTGGTTTTTAAATCGCCCAAAATAAAAGTATTAGTATTAAGTAAGCCTGTCTCAAAATGCATTGTGACAGGCTTATTTTAATTCAGTTAAGAAATTTCTTTAAGCTGTCACAGCCTCTCCAGAAGCTACGGTCTTAATATCTTTCATCGCAGTCATTGACTCACGTAACCAAGCTCCTACAGCTTCTACTTCGTGAGCACGAATAGCATCGTTCACAGCAATAAGTGTTTTATTGTCAACGCTATTATCTGTTGCATACGCTTTACCAATCACATCGGTATCAATACCTTTCATAAACTCAGTAAGCATTGGCTTACACGCGTGATCAAATAAGTAACAACCATATTCTGCTGTATCAGAAATCACACGGTTCATTTCGAATAATTTCTTACGAGCAATCGTATTTGCGATAAGTGGAGTTTCGTGAAGTGACTCGTAATAAGCCGACTCTTCAATGATTCCGGCTTCGGTCATGGTTTCAAAAGCGAGTTCTACACCGGCTTTTACCATCGCTACCATCAACACCCCGTGATCAAAGAATTCTTGCTCGCTGATTTCCTGGCTTCCGGCAGGTGTTTTTTCAAAAGCAGTTTCTCCGGTAGCTGCTCTCCATTTAAGAAGATTTGCATCATCATTAGTCCAGTCTTCCATCATTGTTTTTGAGAAATGACCAGAGATGATATCATCCATATGTTTGTGGAATAATGGACGTGTAATATCTTTAATTTCTTCAGCCAGTTCAAACGCTTTGATTTTTGAAGGATTGTTCAAACGATCCATCATATTGGTGATTCCACCGTGCTTTAACGCTTCGGTAATGGTTTCCCATCCATACTGAATCAATTTTGAAGCATAACCTGCATCGATTCCTTTTTCAACCATTTTGTCAAAGCAAAGAATAGAACCGGTTTGCAACATTCCGCAAAGAATGGTTTGCTCACCCATCAAATCACTTTTTACTTCAGCAACAAAAGAAGATTCAAGAACACCCGCTCTGTGACCACCGGTTGCTACAGCATAAGCTTTTGCCTGATCAAGACCTTTTCCTTCGGGGTCATTTTCAGGATGTACCGCAATAAGCGTAGGCACACCAAAACCACGCTTATACTCCTCACGTACTTCAGAACCCGGACATTTAGGCGCACACATAATTACCGTTAAGTCTTTACGCACTTGCATTCCTTCTTCTACAATATTGAACCCGTGGCTATACGCCAAAGTAGCACCTTCTTTCATCAATGGCATAATCGTATTCACCACTGAAGTATGCTGCTTGTCTGGAGTAAGGTTACAAACCAAATCTGCAGTTGGGATGAGTTCGTCATAGGTTCCTACGGTAAACCCGTTATCTACAGCATTTTTATACGAAGCTCTTTTCTCTTTAATCGCACCTTCGCGCAACGCATAAGAAATATCTAAGCCGCTGTCACGCATATTTAACCCTTGGTTTAAACCTTGCGCACCACAACCTACGATGACTACTTTTTTTCCGCGTAAAGCTTCTACCCCATTTGAAAATTCTTCAGATTCCATAAAGCGGCATTTGGCAAGTTGTGCCAACTGTTCTCTTAGGGATAGTGTATTAAAGTAATTTGACATTTTGATTTATTTTTAATGATATTGATTAGTTAATTTTATTAGCGCCGCTAAAAGGCTTTCACCTTTTGGGCTGTTTACTCGGCAAATTCTGCCAACATTTTAGAGATTTTCATTTCGTCTTTAGTTACCGAAATTCTTCCGGAACGTACAAATTGCATAATTCCGAAAGCGCTTAATTCACGATATAAAAGTTCGATCTCACTGCGACGACCGGCTTTCTCCAGAACAAAAAACTCTTTATTCACGGTTACGATACGTGCGCTACTTTCTTTTATGATATTTTGAATTTGGCGCTCTTCAAATAGCAAGTCTGATTTGATTTTAAACAGACAAGTCTCCAAGAAAATCGTCTCCTCATCGGTATGATAGAAGGCTTTGATCACCTCTACCTGCTTTTCAAGCTGACCGATGATCTTTTTCATGCGTTCTTCGGTAAGGTTGATTACGATGGTAAATCGCGACACGCCTTCGATCTCTGAAATCGAAGTGTTTAAACTCTCGATATTTATTTTTCTACGCTGAAATATCGCCGAAATACGGTTTAGCAAACCGATGTTATTTTCGGTATATATAGAAACGGTATATGTTTTTATCTCGCTCATAACTACTCAAGTCTAATATCTGAAACTGATGCTCCTGTTGGGATCATCGGGAATACGTTATCTTCTTTTTCTACAGTAACTTCAAGGAAGTATGGTCCATCTGAAGCTAGCATTTCCTCTATAGCTTCTGCAAGGTCTTCACGTTTTGAAACGCGTTTTGCATCTATGTAATACCCTTTGGCAATTGCTACAAAATCAGGGTTGATCAATTCGGTTGAAGCATAACGACGGTCAAAGAATAACTGCTGCCACTGGCGCACCATTCCGAGGAAATCATTATTCAACACCACGATCTTTACAGGAACTTTTGTTTGAAAAATGGTCCCTAATTCTTGAATGGTCATCTGATAACCACCATCGCCAATTATCGCAACTACAGGACGCTCTGGCGCTCCCATTTTTGCTCCAATCGCTGCCGGAAGTGCAAATCCCATCGTTCCTAATCCACCGGAAGTTACATTACTTTTAGAATGGTTGAATTTGGCGTAACGACAAGCGATCATTTGATGTTGACCTACGTCTGAAACGATCACCGCATCTCCTTTTGAAACTTTATTGATTCCTTCAAGAACTTCGCCCATCGTCAAACCTTCTTTCTCAGGAGTAATATCGTCTTTAATGATCTTATCAAATTCTACCTGATACAGCTCTTTAAAACGGTTGTGCCATTCGGTATGTTTTTTCTCTTCTAGAAGAGGAAGTAAAGCCGCCAGCGTTTCTTTACTGTTTCCGAGAACAGCAATATCGGCAGTTACATTTTTATTCACCTCAGCAGGATCAATTTCAAAATGAATCACTTTTGCCTGCTTTGCATAGGTATTTAAATCACCAGTTACACGGTCGTCAAAACGCATCCCGATAGCGATCAAAACATCACACTCGTTAGTCAATAAGTTAGGTGCATAATTTCCGTGCATCCCTACCATACCCACATTTAAAGGGTGATCTGTAGGAATCGCCGAAACTCCAAGTATCGTCCAGGCTGCAGGAACTCCAGATTTTTCAACTACTGCCTTAAACTCTTCTTCTGCTTTACCTAAAATAACACCTTGTCCCCAAACGATCATGGGTTTTTTAGCATTATTGATCGCTTCTGCTGCAGCTTGTAAAGCCTCAGGATTTAGTTTTGGCACCGGCTTGTAACTACGAACCGCAGTACATTTTTTATAAGCAAAATCAAACTCTTCAAACTGTGCATCTTTTGTAATATCGATAAGCACAGGTCCCGGACGGCCACTTTTTGCGATGTAAAAAGCTTTAGCCATCACCTCAGGAATTTCAGATGCCTTAGTGATCTGATAATTCCATTTTGTAACGGGTGTAGAAATACCGATAATATCAGTCTCTTGAAACGCATCACTACCTAATAAATGCGAAGCCACCTGCCCGGTAATACAAACCATAGGTGTTGAATCTATTTGCGCATCAGCGATCCCGGTAATAAGGTTAGTTGCTCCAGGTCCCGATGTTGCAATTGCGACGCCTACTTTTCCGCTTACACGTGCATACCCTTGAGCGGCGTGCGTCGCACCTTGCTCGTGACGAGTCAAGACGTGATGAAGCTTGTCTTGATATTTATACAACTCGTCATAAACGGGCATAATCGCCCCTCCGGGATAACCATAAAGTGTATCTACACCTTCGGCAAGCAAGCATTTAATGATAGCTTCTTTTCCCGTTAAACGCCGCGTAGCTTCTACTGCAGTGTCTTGCAATTTGATTGTTTGTGTATTATCCATACCCTTCTACATTTCGTCTGTCACACAACCTTTAGAAGCTGACGAGACTGTTTTCGCATATTTATATAACGCTCCGCGTTGGAATCTAAGTTCCGGAGCTGTCCATTTTTCTCTTCGTTTTGCCAATTCTTCATCGGTAATATCGATGTTGATGGTATTCTTAACAGCATCGATGGAAATGATATCTCCATTTTCTACAAGTGCGATATTTCCGCCCACTTGTGCTTCAGGAGAAACGTGCCCCACCACAAAACCGTGCGATCCACCAGAGAATCTTCCGTCAGTAATCAGAGCCACGTCTTTACCTAAACCGGCACCCATAATTGAAGATGTTGGCTTAAGCATTTCCGGCATTCCGGGACCACCTTTAGGTCCTTCATAACGAATGATCACAACGTCTCCTTTTTTGACTTTACCAGATTTAATTCCGTCGTTTACCTCTAGTTCGCTGTTGAACACATTAGCAGTTCCTGTAAATGAAAGTCCTTCTTTACCGGTAATCTTTGCTACAGCTCCTTCAGTAGCCAAGTTCCCGAATAAAATACGGATGTGACCACTATCTTTAATTGGCTTATCCAACGGTCTGATGATATCCTGACCATCTATAAGATTGGGAACATCTTTTAGGTTTTCAGCTAAAGACTTTCCGGTAACGGTTAAACAATCCCCGTGAAGCATATCGTTATCCAGCATATATTTTAATACTCCCGGAATTCCGCCAACACCGTGTAAATCTTCCATAGAATATTTACCTGAAGGTTTAAGGTTTGCTAACAACGGTGTGTTATCACTCAAGCGCTGAAAATCTTCTAACGTAAAATCTACCTGAGCTGCTTTAGCAATTGCCAAGAAGTGCAATACCGCATTGGTAGAACCTCCTAAAACAGTCACCAAACGAATCGCATTCTCGAGCGACTCTTTAGTTACAATATCTGAAGGTTTGATGTCGTGCTCCAATAAATATTTTAAGGCTTCACCTGCTTTAATACATTCCTGCTCTTTGATATTCGCATCAGTAACCGCAGGGTTCGATGAGTTAAAAGGCAACGACATTCCTAAAGCTTCAATAGCAGAAGCCATAGTATTTGCAGTGTACATACCACCACAAGCACCGGCACCGGGACAGGCTTTATGCACCACTTCTTTAAACTCATTATCATCAATAGTTCCCGCTACTTTTTGACCATAAGCCTCAAATGCAGAGATGATATCTAGTTTTTTTCCGTTATGGCATCCGGAAGCGATTGTTCCTCCATAAACTAAGATCGACGGGCGATTTAATCGCAATTGCGCAATTAATGCTCCCGGCATATTTTTATCACAGCCCACAACTGTAACCAGACCGTCATAACTCATTGCCTGAACTACAGTTTCCATAGAATCAGCGATGATATCACGTGACGGCAGCGAGAAACGCATTCCCGGAGTTCCGTTAGAAATACCATCACTTACACCGATCGTATTGAAAATAAGTCCGACTAAATCTGCATTAGACGCACCTTTCTTGACGTAGGTAGCCAAATCATTAAGGTGCATATTACAAGGATTCCCCTCATAACCAGTACTTGCGATACCAATTAGTGGTTTTTTTAGATCCTCATCGGTTAAACCTATTGCATGCAGCATTGCTTGAGCTGCAGGCAATGTTGGGTCTTGAGTTACAGTTTTACTGTATTTATTTAATTCCATTGTTATAATTCTAATTCGAAATTAATTATTCCCATTTTTTATCAATTCTTTTCCCAAAAAGCTTTGGATATACCAAAAATTCTCAAAAGGATTTTAAATTGTTGATTTTCAGATTTTTAAACTAAAAATACTACTATGTTCAATAGTCGAAATTCGGTACGTTTAAATGCTAATCAAAAAAAAAACCTTCCAGTTTAACGGAAGGTCTATTATTTAAATATGACGTTCCGCATCAACTACCGTTAATGACAATAATAGAACGTACACGAATTGCTGTTTTCATAATGGTAAAGCTATTTATTCTTAATGGGGCAGCATTAGAAACCCGGCTAAAATATTGGGATTACAGGCATTTTTAAAAATACCATATTTTGGCAAGGGTTTATGATCATTCTATTATAGGAAAACAGGTGGTTTTGTACTTTTAGTGAAAATTTTTAAACAATTTTTTATGAATTACAGAAGATTAGGCAAAACAAATCTCAATATCTCTGAAATTTCTCTCGGAACCTGGCAAGTGGGCGGCAAATGGGGTTCAGGTTTTGACGATACTACAGCAGAACACATCATCAACACCGCAATAGATCAAGGCATCAATTTTATTGATACTGCAGATGTTTATGAGAATGGACTGAGTGAAGCCGCAGTAGGCCGCGTAGTTCGAAGCAGAGCTGAAGAAGTCTATGTAGCCACCAAATGTGGTAGACAAATCAGCCCTCACGTTGATGCAGGTTATACGGCAAAAGCATTGCGCACTTACGTTGAAGACAGTTTGAAAAACACCGGTTTAGAGCGTTTAGATTTAATTCAATTGCATTGTCCGCCCACCGATACGTTTTATCGTCCGGAAATCTTTAGACTTTTTGAAGATCTTAAGCAAGAAGGAAAAATTGCCAATCTTGGTGTGAGCGTTGAAAAAGTAGAAGAAGGCTTGAAAGCGATGCAATATAATAATGTCACTACGGTACAGATCATTTTTAATGTATTTAGACAACGTCCTGCCGAATTATTCTTTCGCGAAGCGGAAAAAAATGATATCGGAATTATTGTAAGGGTTCCTTTGGCCAGCGGACTACTCACAGGTAAGTTTGATCAGAACTCCTCATTTGACAAAGAAGATCATCGCAACTTTAACCGAAACGGAGAAGCCTTTGATAAAGGAGAAACTTTCAGCGGAATTGATTTTGAAATCGGACTTCAAGCCGTAGATCAATTGAAAGGTATATTCCCTCAGGTAGAAAATCTTGCTCCCGTAGCGCTTCAATGGATTTTACAACATCCGGAAGTAAGCACTATTATTCCAGGAGCTTCTAAAGTTGAGCATTTGATGTCAAACCTTTCTCTTTATGAGCGACCCGATTTAACTTCAGAAGAAATTGAAAAAATGAATGCGGTTTATACTGAAAAAATAAAATCGCTTGTTCATCAAAAATGGTAAACCCTGAAAGCAATGGCAACCACAGTTAAAAAAGGAAATCACTACAAACTGAGTTTAGAACAGCTAAGCGTTTTAAAAGAAGAAAAGCGTACTGATCAAACACTTGAATTAGAATTCTCAAACCACGACGAACTCTTTGAAATCATCGAAAAAGTAAAGTCAAAACAACTTTTTAACTCAGAAGAAGAATCAACAGAATTTGCACTCGGACTTAAATTATTTACCGAAGTTATGCTTCGCAATAAAAAGCATCCTTTATTTGAAGATTTAAGACCTCACATTGTAGATTTTATGAAGAAGCTGAAGAGCTCTTAATAACAAGCTTTCGCCAAGCAAACGAAACATAGCTTTAACTACAATAATTAAAAAGCGACCTGATTAGGTCGCTTTTTTAATTATAATATTTTCCCGTATTTGGTTAGATCTGGAGTAAAACCTAAAGATTGATAAAGCTTTCGGGCCTTTTTGTTATCATCAAAAACATTAAGCGTTAATAAGCTGTAACCACAGTCTTTAGTCCATTCTTCTGCTTTTTGCATCAACATTTTACCTATACCTCTTCCCCTTGCTTCAGGTGCTACAATGATATCAGCAATATGGCCGTGAGGCTCTCTGTGATAATAGTCTGTGCCTATTTCCAAAAAAATAAAACCCAATCTCTGCTGATCCTGAGCATCTTCAGCAATAAAAATAGCATTATCCTTATTACCCTCCTCTATTTCAGCTTTTAAAATACGTTGATCAATATCAAGCATTACTTCTGGATCGCGCCAATGGGGTAATTCTGGATCCATTAAACTCGGTAGAAGGTTTAATATAAATTCTGTATCACTCTTAGTGACGCGTCTAATGTTTACTTTAGGCATTATAAGGTTGGTTTAAAAGTTGGATTTTTTAGAAAATTAGTCAATTAAACAGAAATTGTACTTATAGCTTATGAATAGCTGTTGAAATACACCGTCTTTTTATTTACAAACTCCTTAATACCATCTTCAGAAAGTTCCCTACCGTAACCCGAGATTTTGGTTCCACCAAAAGGCAATCTGGGATCACTTTTAACTAATTCATTTACAAATACAGCTCCGTCATCAAAAAGCGGGATCATTTTTTTAGCTTTTTCAAAGTCTTCAGTAAAAATAGAAACCCCTAATCCAAAGTTTGAAGAATTTACCAAATAAACCGCTTCATCTTCATTTTTAAATGTGGTAATCCCGATCACAGGACCAAAAGTTTCCTCCTTAAAAATAGGCATTGAAGGAGTAACATCAGTGACCACGGTAGGCTCAAAATATGCACCATCACGCTTTCCTCCTACTAATATTACCGCGCCTTGTTTTACACTTTTAGTTAACTGCTCGTGTAATTCTTCGGCAAGATCTTCCCGCGCCATTACTCCTATAAAAGTTTCTTCATCTGCAGGATCACCGCTTTTGAGCTTTCGCACTTCTTCTACGAATTTTTGGGTGAATTCTTCGGCGATGTTTTTATGCAAAAGCAAACGCTTCCCAGCAATACAGCTTTGCCCCGTATTTTGAAAACGCGCCTGAACTGCAGTTTTTACCGCTTCTTCCATATTACAATCTTCAAAAACCACAAGAGCGTTACTTCCTCCTAATTCTAAAACCGATTTTTTAATTTCATTTCCGGCAACTGATGCCACAGCGCTTCCTGCAGGTTTACTTCCGGTTAAAGTCACTGCTTTGACCTTTGAGTTCTTTATGATGCTTTCTACCTTAGCGCTAGCAATAGGAAGATTAGTAAAACAACCCTTAGGAAAACCGGCACGTTCAAAAACTTTCTGAATGTTTTGAGCGCTTCCCATCACATTACTCGCGTGCTTTAAAATACCTATATTTCCTGCCATTAAAGCCGGAGCGGCAAACCTAAAGACTTGCCAAAAGGGGTAATTCCAAGGCATTACCGCAAGCACGACGCCTAAGGGCTCATAGCTTACATAGCTCTCCACCGCATCGGTCTCAATGCTTTTAGGCGCGAGATGCTTAGGTGCATTTTCAGCATAATACTCACAAACCCACGCGCATTTTTCAACCTCAGCAATGGCTTGTTTAATAGGTTTTCCCATTTCTAAAGAAATGGTTTTAGCGTAAGCTTCTTTGTGTTTATTAAGATCAGCTGCAGCCGCCTGCATTAAAGCAGCGCGCTCTTCAAAGGTAGTTTTTCGCCAAGAAAGAAAACGCTCGTGCGCAATTTCTATATGTTCAACAAGTTCGGCTTTAGTTAATTCTTTTACTTCAGATATAACCTCTTGGTTATAAGGATTTATGGACGTTATCATGATTTTTTGTCAGTATTTTCCTAAAATTAAAGAATGCTGAACAAATAATATGGCCGATTAAGAGCACTTTAACCCTAATTGTTTATAAGTAGTTTACAACTCTTTGAGGCGCATTACACAAGCTTCTTTAATATGTGTAATTTTAGAAAACTTCACGCTATGAATTCTAGAGATTCCCAATTACTAGCACTTAGACCAGAAATTTTATCCGCCCGAGTTGATGACACGATGAGTGCAGATGAGCAATTTCAAAACGGAACTTTGCGCCCTGTGGTCAAACTTCAAAATGAGCTCCTGCTTGAAGCTTTTCGCAACTATATTAAAAAGCACAAAAATGTTTTTTACACGCTGAATATAGACCGAAGAATGCAATACATAGAGAATGCTATTCAAAAGGACATCAAGTTCAGAAACAGCCTAAAAGGTATGGTGATCGGTCAATTTACTGTAGAAGAATATCAGAAATATATTCAGAATTCTTCGGCATTAAACAAACGGATGATGAATTTGGTAAAAGAGCGTATTCAGAGTAATATTCAGCTGTTAGAAAGAGAGTTGGTTTAATTATAGCGAATAGATCAAGATACCGCCAGTAAGGACGAAAATAAATATCTAATAAAAAATCCCTTTGATATTGTTACCAAAGGGATTTTTTAATTTATAGGTTTTGTAGCCTGCCTATTCCAACTGCAGTCTGCAAACTGATTTATACATTAAATAAGAAGTGCATTATATCACCATCCTTTACAATGTAGTTTTTACCTTCTACACCCATTTTACCGGCTTCCTTTACTTTAGTTTCACTTCCATAGGAAACATAGTCTTCATAAGCGATTACTTCAGCTCTAATAAAGCCTTTTTCAAAATCGGTATGAATAACTCCGGCTGCTTGAGGTGCTGTAGAACCAATTTTAGTAGTCCACGCACGCACTTCTTTTTTCCCGGCGGTAAAATAGGTTTGCTGATTAAGCAGTTTATAGGCAGTACGAATTAGTTTTGAAGAACCCGGCTCCTCAAGACCGATATCTTGTAAAAACATCTGGCGCTCTTCATAGTCGTCTA
The DNA here is from genome assembly GCF_020310025.1 of Leeuwenhoekiella palythoae. Lineage (GTDB taxonomy): Bacteria > Bacteroidota > Bacteroidia > Flavobacteriales > Flavobacteriaceae > Leeuwenhoekiella > Leeuwenhoekiella palythoae. Next base: position 3,356,175 of record NZ_CP084318.1, on the reverse strand, counting down.
GTTCGTTGATATCTGCTTCGGTACCTACGGCAAGCACAAGCACTTCTGCATTTTCTTCTTTAACGGCTTCACGAACCTGTTCTACATATTTATTACCGCTTACTGCAGCATTTTCATCTACATTACACACATACATCACAGGTTTGTCTGTAATAAACTGAAGTGGTTTTACAAACTCTGCGTAATCTTCTTCAGAAAAATCTACTGCTCGCACCGACTTTCCTTGCTCTAGTGCTTCTTTAATCTGCGCAAGCACTGACTCTTCTTTTTGAGCTTCTTTATTTCCGGTACGCGCTGCTTTTTTAACTTTCTCAAGTTTCTTTTCTACGGTTTCCAGATCTTTAAGCTGAAGCTCTATATCTATGGTCTCTTTATCGCGAATAGGGTTTACACTCCCATCAACGTGTACGATGTTATCATTGTCAAAACAACGCAAAACGTGTAGAATGGCATCGGTTTCTCTAATATTTCCTAAAAACTGATTTCCTAAACCTTCACCCTTGCTTGCTCCTTTTACAAGACCTGCAATATCTACAATATCAACGGTCGCAGGCACCACGCGCTCGGGTTTTACCAATTCCTCCAACTTAGATAAACGCGGGTCTGGCACATTCACCACCCCTACGTTAGGCTCAATGGTACAAAACGGAAAGTTTGCACTTTGCGCTTTAGCATTAGATAAACAATTAAAAAGAGTTGATTTACCTACGTTAGGCAATCCTACAATACCTGCTTTCATGGTTCAGAATTTTGAGGCGCAAATATAGGAAGCTTATCTAAAACTTTACACCTTTAGTTTATAATCAAATTTGTTTGTTTTGCAAGAGTTCAGCGCTTTGAATTATGGTGACTCCACACATGCGTAAAAATCTATACCTCAGCGTTATAGAACACCAATAAGTTTTATTTGAGCGCAAAAAAAAAGTCTGGTAGTGACACCAGACTCTTTTAATGCTATAAAAAGTTTTTGCTTAATTGTGGTGCATAAAGGCTTGCTTACCTAAAAGTTCTTCTTCGGTTTCTACGTGATCTTCATCAGGCACACAGCAATCTACCGGGCAAACCGCAGCACATTGTGGCTCCTCGTGAAAGCCCATACATTCTGTACACTTATCAGGCGCGATGTAATACACCTCATCACTTATTGGCTCTTGAGTCTCATCTGCATCAACCTCTCTTCCGTTAGGCAATACAATTTTACCTTCAAGATCAGTTCCGTCAGAATAGCGCCAGTCATCTGCTCCTTCATAAATCGCTGTGTTTGGGCATTCCGGTTCACAAGCCCCACAGTTAATGCATTCATCAGTTATTATAATTGCCATAGTATAATCGTTTTCTAATCCTTAATTTTGCCAAAGGTAGGCTCTATTTTTCAAACCCTACTAAATTAGTAGAAATTAATGAGAAACCTTACAATCAACTTAAGGTTTTCGTTACAAATTTAAGTTGCAAAATTAAGGCGTGGTCCTTACTTCACCAAACCATTTATGGATTTAAACCAAAGAATTACCGCATTCTCAAACCTCAGTCTATTTTTAAAGAATTTTTTGTCAGATGCTACTAAATGCGAGGCTACGTTAAATGATTTTGAACACTTAAAAGAAGAATTACAGCAGGTCATACAAACCGCAAACAGACATAACGCGTGGTTTACTCCAGAGCATATAACCCAAGCGTTATCAAGCTGGTCTGTAGCGCTACAGAAAGATAATTTGACAGCGTGGATGGATGCTTATGCTATCACTTCTTCTTCAGAAAAAAGGGTTGCGGTGATTATGGCAGGCAACTTACCGCTGGTTGGATTTCACGATTTTTTGAGCGTACTGATCACCGGGCACCATCTAGTCGCAAAACTATCTAGCGACGATCAACTGCTTATGCCATTTTTGGCGAAAGTACTTGTCAAAATCGAGCCTGGTTTTGATTCAAAAATTACATTTACCAAAGAGAAACTCCCACAATTTGACGCGGTGATCGCTACCGGAAGCAACAATACCGCGCGGTACTTTGAATACTATTTTAAAAACAAACCCAGCATTATACGCAAAAATCGAAACGCTGTCGCTGTATTAACCGGTAATGAAACCTCCCAACAACTCGAAGCTTTAGGTGATGACATCTTTGGCTATTTTGGAATGGGGTGTCGTAGTGTGGCTAAGCTCTACGTACCTCAAAACTATGATTTTGACACGTTTTTTAATGCGATGTTTAAACAGCAAGATGTGATCAATCATCATAAATATGCCAACAACTACGACTATAACAAAGCGGTGTATTTAATGAGCTTATTTCCTGTTTTAGACAATGGCTTTATGGTATTAAAAGAAGACACAAATTTCTCATCCCCGATCTCTGTGGTCTTTTACGAGCGTTATACTGACGTTGAAACGTTAAAGGCCGAGTTGCAATCCAAAGCTGATCAAATTCAGTGTATAGTAGCTGATGATTTTATTGATGAGGATGTCGCTTTTGGACAGGCACAAAATCCAAAACTTTATGATTATGCAGACGGTGTTGATACCGTTGCATTTTTATTAAAATTATAAGAGAAATTCATCGATTATTTATTGATTTATCAAACCGCTTTGCAAGTGTTTTAAGCATCTTTGCATGTCTTTTTAAGCACGCAAAGACTTGCACATATAAAAGGTGGAATCTTATGCATTCTGTTTGAAAAGCCGTAATTTTCCAACTGAATAAAATTCAAAAAAGAGACCAAATATTCAATCTAATGAAAAAACATAATTTCAGTGCCGGGCCTTGTATTCTTCCACAGGAAGTTTTTAAACAAGCCTCTGAAGCCGTTTTAAATTTTAATAACCTCGATCTTTCTATTTTAGAAATCTCCCATAGAAGTAAGGATTTTGTTGATGTGATGGAAGAAGCACGTGAGCTTGCTCTTGAACTTTTGGGACTTGAAGGAAAAGGATATAAAGCTCTTTTTCTACAAGGTGGTGCAAGTATGCAGTTTGTAATGACCGCATACAACTTACTCGAGAACAAAGCAGGTTACATTAATACAGGAACGTGGAGTGATAAAGCGATCAAAGAAGCTAAGATCTTTGGCGAAGTCGTTGAAGTTGCAAGTTCAAAAGACAAGAATTACAATTACATCCCTAAAGGTTTTGATGTTCCTAAAGATCTAGATTATCTACATCTTACAACCAACAATACCATATTCGGAACCCAGATCAAAGATATTCCTACTACAGATGTACCGCTAGTGGCTGATATGAGTAGTGATATTTTCTCTCGTGAGATCGATTTTTCAAAGTTTGATCTTATATATGCTGGAGCTCAGAAAAATATGGGTCCTGCAGGTACTACACTTGTTGTCGTGAAGGAAGATATTTTAGGTAAAGTAACACGCCAGATTCCTAGTATGCTTAGCTATGCTACGCACGTATCTAAAGGAAGTATGTTTAACACGCCACCGGTTTTTGCGGTATATGTTTCGATGCTTACACTTCGTGCTATGAAGGCTAAGGGAGGTATCAGTGCTGCTGCTGAAAAAAACGAGAAAAAGGCTACGCTTTTATATTCTGAAATAGACCTTAACCCATTATTTAAAGGGTATGCAGCAAAAGAAGACCGCTCTCTGATGAACGCTACGTTTAATCTAACAGAAGACAATCTTAAAGAAACCTTTGATACGATGCTTAAAGAAGCAGGTATTAATGGTCTTAACGGTCACCGAAGCGTTGGTGGTTATCGTGCTTCTATGTACAATGCGTTACCGCTAAACAGCGTTGGTGTTCTGGTTGATGTAATGAGCGAATTAGAGCGCAAAGCTTAACCAAACCAATCCAAATAATATAAATTTTTAAAACATGAAAGTTTTAGCAAATGATGGTATTTCTCAAAGCGGAGTAGATGCTCTTAAAGCCGCCGGTTTTGAAGTAATTACCACAAAAGTTGCGCAAGAGCAACTTATCAATTACATAAATGAAAATAAAGTTGATGCGCTACTTGTACGCAGCGCAACCAAAGTTCGTCAAGATTTAATCGATGCGTGCCCAGACCTTAAATTAATTGGTCGAGGCGGTGTAGGTATGGATAATATTGACGTTCAATACGCAAAAGACAAAGGTCTTAGCGTGATCAACACACCGGCTGCTTCTTCTGCTTCGGTTGCAGAATTGGTTTTTGCTCATTTATATGGTGGTGTGCGTTTCCTTTTTGATGCTAACCGCAATATGCCGTTAGAGGGCGAGGAAAAATTTGGTGCACTTAAAAAAGCATATGCAAAAGGTGTTGAGCTGCGCGGAAAAACCTTAGGTGTCATCGGTTTTGGCCGAATCGGGCAAGCTACTGCTAAAGTTGCGCTTGGCGCCGGAATGAAAGTGATTTATTCTGACCCATATATGGAAAAAGCCGAAGTAAAATTAGACTTTTTCGATGGTCAGGAGGTTGCATTTAAATTTGAAAGCAAAGCCAAAGAAGATGTTCTTGCTGAAGCTGACTTTATCACCCTACACGTTCCTGCTCAAAAGGAATATGTAATTGGCAAAGCCGAAATTGAAAAAATGAAAGACGGTGCTGCTTTGGTTAATGCTGCGCGTGGCGGAGTAATTGATGAATTGGCCCTTATTGAAGCGCTAGATTCTGGTAAACTTGCCTTTGCTGCTCTTGACGTTTTTGAGAGCGAGCCAAAGCCGGAAATCAAAATTTTAATGCATCCTAAAATTTCATTGTCTCCGCACATTGGGGCAGCGACCAATGAAGCTCAGGATCGTATAGGTGTTGAACTTGCCGAACAGATTTCTTCGATCTTAAAAGCATAGTCGTTCAGACACATAGCCTATCAAAGCCGAATAGTTATTCGGCTTTTTTTATGGAAAAAAGTTAAAGAATTCAAAACATGTAACTAAATTTAAAGTATTAACAAAAACTCATTTATAATGTCAGGCTTACTAGATTTATTAAATAGCGACTTAGGAAAACAATTGATAAGCGGTGCCAGTGCTCAGACCGGAGCATCAGAAAGCAAAACCGCAGATGTGCTGAGTATGGCGATGCCCTTACTTTTAGGCGCGATGAAAAAGAATGCTTCTTCGCAAGAAGGCGCATCCGGACTTATGGGTGCTTTAAGCGGAAAACACGACGGGAGTATCCTTGATAATTTAGGAAGTATTCTTGGCGGCGGAAGCGTAGATCAGAATGTAATTAAGGATGGTGCAGGTATTTTGGGCCACGTCTTGGGCGGAAAACAACCCATGATCGAAAATGCTTTGAGCACCAAAACAGGTCTTGATGCCGGTACGGTAGCCCAGATTCTGAAGATCGCTGCTCCTATCCTACTCGGCATTATTGGGAAACAAACTAAAGAAAACAATATTCAAGATCAGGATGGTCTTACAGGTATTTTAGGCAGTATGTTAGGCGGACAACCTAAAGAAAACCAAAGCCTGATTGAATCTCTTATAGACTCAGATGGTGACGGCAGCGTTCTAGACGATGTAGCAGATATGGTTTTAGGTTCAAATAAGAAAAAAGGCGGCCTAGGCGGAATGCTCGGTGGACTTTTCGGTAAATAGTTTCAGCTTAAATCAATTACGGAGCCGCTTTGAATAAGCGGCTTTTTTTATGCCGAAAAATAGGAGTTGGATGGGATCTATAAAACACGCGTTGAGAGAAGTATATTTTAGTTCACATCAAAATTAAAGACAAATATCTGGCAGGAGTTTTGTAGCTTTAAAAGAAAAGCTGGTATGAAAAATTTAATTTACGTCTTTATAGCCCTTCTTGTCATTTATGGCTGCGCATCTTCTCAGGGAGAAAAAAAGCTTGAAACAAGCGATCCACTGAGCACTTCAAACGATACGGTGCGCATTGCAAACGACAGCCTCGAATATGAGATCATTATTATTGAACCCGGTTACAATGCTTTTTTAAATTCTATCGCGCGACCAGAAGGCTATTATTCTCAAAATTATCTGGAAAATAAAAATCGGTTTATTGTTCCTGAATACAACCAACGGGTATTGCAACCTTTTAGATACAATAACAATTTATACCCACAACAAATAGATTATAACAGCTCTGTAGATTACGGCTATGAGGTAAATTATAAACTATATTATTACTTCGTGTACTTCTGCCGTAAGTATAACCAGCGTTTTAGCGTACCAACACGTATTTAAGTTTTTACTATTTATCTTAGTTCTAAATAGTATATTTGACGCGTGAAAAAATTCAAGGAACACTGGGAAATCAACCAGAACTGGCAACTTATTTATCCTATTTTAGGCATTATTCTTTCATTAGCCTGCGGAATTCTGATCGCCCGAAGATTGGATTTCTTTCTTGAACCCGGAGCCTTACAGACGGTGTATTTGGTGATACTCACTTTGGTGCTTACGTATCTTATAATAAAACTAAGCTTATATTGCTTTAAAAAACTTAAAAACCGCTGGATTTTAGACTACCGTTGGCAGTTCATTGCTGCATTCATCGTATTTGCCATTACAGGGTCTACCGCCGGCCGCATCTCTAGCCCGGTTATGCAAGCCTTAGGACTAGGAAGCGATTCGATCTCCGGATGGATTTACTGGCCGCTACGTATAATTATTATTTTTCCGCTGTATCAGGTTTTATTGCTTATCGTTGCCTGGATTTTTGGTATGTATTCTTTTTTCTATGCGTTTGAAAAAAAGATGCTTTCCAGAATGGGATTAGGCTTTTTATTTAAAAAATAACTTTAGATAAGAGTCATCCAAGAATTTCACTTTTCACTGCACAACTACTGCTTTTGCGCAGGCTGGGCAAAAAGATTAAGATACGCCTGACCTAAAAATTCTGTGATCATACTTGCGGTCAAGCCCTCATAAGCTGTGTGGTTTATCGCGATATCGGCTGCTTTCCCGTGTAAATACACGCCAAAAATTGCCGCAGTCAAAGCATCATAGCCCTGAGCCATCAATCCTGTAATAATACCCGTAAGAACATCCCCACTTCCACCGGTTGCGAGTCCGGGATTCCCGGTGTTATTTACGTAATACTTTCCATCAAAAACGGTAATGGTATGCGCATCCTTTAGCACTAAAACGCAATTGTATTTTTTGCTGAATGCTTCGGCTTTTTTCAACTTTTCAAAATCATCTTCCGACGCACCTATTAAGCGTTCTAGCTCTTTAGGATGCGGTGTAAGCACGCTATACTTCGGTAAAAACTCTAAGAATTCTTGATTTTTTGATAATATATTTAAGGCGTCAGCATCAACAACAAGTGGGGTTTTATTTGCCTTTAAAAATGTTTTTAAAGCTTGCTGAGTTATCTTTTCTGTCCCTAATCCGGGACCAACTCCTATAACCGTAGGAGCAAGATCAAATTGAATTTCTTCTAGGTATTTCCCGTTATATCTGTCAGCCAAAACCATTGCCTCCGGCAAACTCGATTGTAAAATAGGCAAGCCCTGCTGTGTTGTGTAAGCAGTCACGAGACCTGCTCCTGCACTCAAAGCGCCTTTACAACTCAACACCGCAGCACCTGTTTTGCCATAACTCCCGGCGATCAGCAATGCGTGGCCGTAGGTACCTTTATGACTAAATTTAGTACGCGGTTTATACATTTGTTGCGCTTCGGCTTTATCTATCAATTGAGCTTGTGTCTGCACCGAATTCATAAAGTTTCGATCTAAACCGATATCTAGCACCGTCCAATTGTTGATGTATTTTCCGCTTTGCGGAAGAAAAAAGGCAAGCTTAGGCGTCTGAAAAGACAAGACGATGGTAGGCTTGATCACTTCAGAATCCTTGATATAAACATCAACGCCCATCCCAGATGGCACATCAATGGCTACCGTATAAGCTCCACTTTGGTTAATATTCACAAACAGCTGCTGCACCCATTTAGGTGCGGGCCGATTAATACCTATACCAAAAATGCAATCCACCACAAGGTCTTCTCTGTTTATCTGAGGCAGGTCGTCTTCTGATTTTAATACTTGAGGCCATTTTCGGGTTACTTTTTTGAGCTCTTCTAATGCCAATAGAAAATCTTTGCTTCGGTTGTCGCTGTAATTCACCACATACACATCTACCGGATACTGATGCTCAACAAAATATCTTGCGATCACCAGACCATCACCTCCATTATTTCCTATTCCGCAAAAGATTTTAACCGGTACCGGTTGGCCTTGAAGCCGCTGGTGCATAAACTCAAATGCATAACCGCCGGCACGCTCCATCAGATTATAAGAAGGAATGTTCTCGGCATTCTCAGTTGCTTTATCTGCTTGATAAACTTGCTCTTTGCTTAATATTTTCATCGGGAATAATTTCGGGTTTAGAATATTCGTAAGGAAAAGCCTTTGATTTCTATTTAATTAGTGATTTCTTGATAAAAAAAGTTTTCCTTGAATTATCCTCAAAAATCAATAATCTGGCTTGTGATTATGGGTAAAAATAATACTTTTGAAAGCAACAGTTAAGCAGAAAATGAAAGCAATTAACACCATTACCACTTCTACCATCGCGACCACAGGTCTTGCGATTGCTTTCATTATTATTACCCCTTTGGGGTATTCTTTTAACATATAACTTCGGTACATCTCGTGTTTACACGACAAGCAACTTATTTTTATAAAAACTCATTTCAAACACTAAAGCCATGCGTGTTTTAAAATTTGGCGGTACTTCAGTAGGAAGCGTCGCAAACATAAATCAAGTCATCAACATCGTAAAAAACGGTGCTCAAGATCAACATATAGCCATTGTAGTTTCTGCGCTAGGCGGAATTACCGACTTACTTATGCAAGCGGGAACCGATGCCAGCAATAAGGACGATTACAACACTGCCTTTAAAGACATCGAAGCCAAGCATATTGAATTTACACGAACGCTTATTCCTGATAGCGATGAGGCCTTAGACGAGATCAAAAATTTACTCAAAAGCCTTGAGTCTCTTTTACAAGGCATTTACTTGATCAATGAACTTTCTCCAAAAACCGTTGATAAATTATTAGCCTACGGCGAAATTTTATCTTCTTCTATCATTGCGCGTGCGATGTATGCGCAAGGTTTAGATGCTGTGCGAAAAGACAGCCGAGACTTGATCACAACCAACGATAAACACACCAAAGCCGGAGTAAATTATAAAGTGACCAACAGTCAAATTGAATATTATTTTACTAAAGCTAAACAAAAGATCACCGTGCTACCTGGTTTTATTGCCAGTACAGCAAATGGTGATACTACAACCTTAGGTCGTGGTGGTTCTGATTTTACTGCTGCGATCGTTGCTGCAGCGCTTGATGTAGATCAAGTAGAAATCTATACTGATGTGAGTGGTATGTACACCGCTAACCCTAAAATGGTCAAGCAGGCAAAACCTATTGAAAGTATTTCGTATCACGAAGCAATGGAGCTTTCTCACTTTGGCGCCAAAGTGTTGTATCCGCCTACTATCGTACCGGTGATGAGTAAAAACATCCCCATACGCATTAAAAATACTTTGCAACCCGAAGAACCCGGAACGCTTATTCACAACCAAAACGGACAAAGCACAAATCCTATCAAGGGCTTAAGCAATATCAGTAATGTGGCTTTACTCACCCTCGAAGGTGGCGGAATGGTCGGAATTCCCGGTATCAGTAAGCGTTTGTTTGAAACCTTAAGCAATCAGGGAATCAACATCATCTTGATCACGCAAGCTTCTAGCGAACACAGCATTTGTTTAGGGGTTATGGAAGACGATGCCGGCAAAGCTAAAAATGCTATTGACGAAGAATTTGAATATGAAATTTCTCTGAACAAAATCGATCCGTTAACGATCGAGATCGGTTTGAGTATTATTGCACTTGTTGGCGATCAAATGAAAAGCCATCAGGGCATCAGCGGTAAAATGTTCAGTACGCTTGGTAAAAACAACGTAAACATTCGTGCTATTGCTCAAGGAGCGAGTGAGAAGAATATTTCTGCAGTGATCGCTCAAAAAGACGTTAAAAAGGCCTTAAACAGCCTTCATGAGCGTTTCTTTGAAGCGCAACGCAAGCAATTGAACTTATTCATAACGGGAGTTGGAAATGTAGGTGAAAAACTGCTGAACCAAATTCAACAACAGCAAGAGTACCTAAAGAAACAGCTTAACATCAATATGCGTGTGCTGGGATTGAGCAATTCTCGCAAAATGCTTGTGGATGAAAGCGGGATCGACTTGCAAAACTGGAGCGCACTTTTAGACGCAGGAGAACCTGCGACACTAGATGGCTTTCTAGATCACGTGGTTGAGCTTAATCAACGAAACAGCATCTTTGTGGATATCACCGCTAACGCTGATGTAGCCGATATGTACGGGAAATACTTAAAACAAAGTGTTGCTGTAGTAGCCTGTAACAAGATCGCTGCTGCTTCTGATTTCAAAAATTATAGCGAGCTGAAACGCTTAAGTAAAGCCTATAATGCACCCTTATTGTTTGAAACTAACGTAGGTGCAGGACTGCCTATAATCGACACCTTAAACAACCTTATTGCTTCAGGAGATCGTGTAAATCGCATTCAGGCGGTATTATCGGGAAGTTTGAATTTTGTGTTTAACAATTTTAAATCCGGCGATAGTTTCCACGATGTGGTGCAAGCCGCAAAAGCCGAAGGATTTACTGAACCCGATCCGCGTATTGATTTGAGCGGTGTAGATGTTGCGCGTAAGATTTTAATTCTAGCACGTGAAAGCGGACTCAAAATCAATCTGGAAGACATTGAGAACGAACCATTCTTAACGGAAAACAACTTGAACAGTTCTGACGTTCCGCACTTCTTTGAAACTTTAAAAGAAGATGCAGCACATTTCGAAAAGCTCGTAGCTCAAGCTGAAGCTAAAAACTGCCGCTTAAAATATGTTGCACAACTTGATAACGGCAAGGCAAGCGTGGGACTTCAAGAAATTCCTGAAGGTCATCCATTTTACAATCTTGAAGGTTCAGATAACATCGTGTTGTTCTTTACTGACCGCTACCCTACTCAACCTATGCAGATCAAAGGTGCTGGTGCAGGTGGTGACGTAACCGCTTCGGGATTGTTTGCAGACATCATAAGAACAGCCACTTTTTAAGCCGAAATAATGAAAGAAATACGTGTCTTTTCGCCGGCGACAGTTGCAAACGTAAACTGCGGTTTTGATGTTTTAGGTTTTGCTCTGGATGGTTTGGGTGACGAAATGGTAATTCGTAAAGTTCCAAAAAAAGGAATCAAGATCACAGAGATCACCGGAGCCGAGTTACCCTTTGAAGCCAAAGAAAATGTAGTAGGCGTTGCCGGCTTAGCGATGGTCGAAGCTTTAGCGCTTGATTATGGTTTTGAGGTGGAAATTCATAAAAAAATAAGACTTGGCAGCGGTGTGGGAAGCAGCGCAGCAAGTGCCTCAGGAATTGTTTTTGGAATCAATCAATTTCTGGATGAGCCGTTATCAAATCTTGAACTTACTGAATTTGGAATGAAAGGGGAAGCGGTAGCCAGCGGTAATGAACATGCTGATAATGTTGCGCCGTGTCTTTACGGTGGGTTTACATTAATAACCGGTTACGAACCTTTAAAAATTGTTTCCGTACCGGTTCCTGAAGAATTGTATGTGACGATTATTCATCCGCATATAACGATTAAAACTAAAGAAGCTCGGGAGATTTTACCTAAAGAAGTTTCGCTCAAAAATGCAATCAAACAAACCGGAAATCTGGCCGGATTAATCGCCGGTCTTTATACTAAAGATTACGACTTGGTCGCTTCTAGCGCCACCGATGTTTTGGTAGAACCATACCGTAAAAATCTTATTCCTGATTTTGATTTTTATCGAGAGACTGCGCTAAAAAATGGCGGAATTGCTTTTGGAATTAGTGGCTCCGGACCTTCGATGTTTACACTAAGTAAAGGGTTACAAAATGCTGGTGCAGTTGAATTTGCATTAAAAAAAGCATTGAAAGAGAAAAATATGCGTAGTGATAGCTATGTGTCTCCCGTATCAAAGCACGGAAACAGAATTTTAGAAAAGAATTAAACAGTTTATTTCGTGTGATTTGGAATATTTCCTAGCTGTAGGAATTGCCTAATTAGCACGAATACACATTCAATATTTATAGAAAAATGAACTTTTATAGTTTAAATGGTAAAGCACCAGAAGTAGGTTTAGAGGAAGCTGTTGTACGTGGAATTGCACCCGACAAAGGATTGTATTTTCCCGAGTCGATCACACCGCTTCCGCAGTCGTTTTTTGATAACATAGAAAACCTGTCAAATAACGAAATTGCATTCACTGCAATCCGTCAATTTGTTGATGGGGTTATTCCTGACGAAGCCTTAAAAGATATTATTGCAGACGTGCTTTCTTTCGACTTTCCTGTTGTAGAAGTTGAAGAAAATATTGGTACGCTAGAACTTTTTCACGGCCCTACAATGGCGTTTAAAGATGTAGGCGCTCGATTTATGGCACGCTGTCTGGGCTATTTTTCAGCTCAAAAAGAAACCCAAGAACCGGTGACGGTTTTGGTAGCTACCAGTGGCGATACCGGCGGTGCTGTTGCTCGTGGTTTTCTAAATGTGGAAGGTGTTGATGTTGTGATTCTGTATCCAACCGGCAAAGTGAGCGATATTCAAGAAAAACAGTTAACTACATTGGGCGCAAATATTACAGCACTGGAAGTTGATGGAGTTTTTGACGATTGCCAAGCCATGGTAAAAACAGCATTTTTAGATGAAGAAATCACTTCTCAACGTAAATTAACTTCAGCCAACTCTATAAATATTGCGCGCTGGTTGCCACAATTATTCTATTTTCTTTTCGCTTACAAACAAGCAAAATCAAAAGGTAAAGAATTGGTTTTCTCTGTACCTAGCGGAAACTTTGGGAATATTTGTGCGGGAATGGTTGCCCATAAATTAGGAATGCCGGTAAAGCATTTTGTGGCTTCGGTAAACAGTAATGACATCGTTCCTGAATATTTAAAAACAGGAGAATACAAACCAAAACCTTCGGTTGCAACGATCAGTAATGCGATGGATGTGGGAGATCCTTCAAACTTTATCAGAATTCAGAAGTTATTCAACAACGATCTGGAAGCCCTTTCGCAGAAATTATCCTCTTTTTCATACTCTGACGAGGAAACTAAGGCAGCGATGCAAAAGATTTATGCAGAAACCGGTTATATCGCAGATCCTCATGGCGCCGTTGGTTATTTAGGTTTGAAACATTACTTGAAAGATCATCCTGATGCTTATGGTATTTTCTTAGAAACCGCGCATCCGGTTAAGTTTTTACCTGTTGTGAACCCTGTGATTGATGCAGAAATTGAAATTCCTGAGCAGATCAAAGCGGTTATGGACAAAGAAAAACACGCGATCGCTATTAAAAATTACGACGAATTTAAGTCGTTTTTGTTAAGCTAGGTGCTGCGCTTTTCAGTGTAGTTTTGATACATTTGTGCTCTTAAAATTTACAGATGAAATCTACTGCACTTACCAAAATACATGAAAGTTTAGGAGCTAAAATGGTTCCGTTTGCGGGTTATAATATGCCGGTTTCTTACGAAGGCGTAAATGCCGAACATGAGACCGTACGCAACGGCGTAGGCGTTTTTGACGTTTCACATATGGGTGAATTTCTTGCCATTGGTGAGCGAGCTCTTGAACTGCTTCAAAAAGTATGTAGCAACGATATTTCAAAAATTAAAGTTGGTGGTGCGCAGTACAATTGCTTACCTAATACCGAAGGCGGAATTGTAGATGATCTTATTGTTTATCGCATTCGCGAAAACGAGTATTTGCTCGTGGTAAACGCTTCAAATATTGAAAAAGATTGGGAATGGATCAGCAGTCATAACGAATTTGGCGTTGAACTGAAGAATATTTCTGATGACTATTCGCTTTTAGCAATTCAAGGACCAAAAGCAATTGAAGCTATGCAATCGCTTACCGAGACTGATCTTTCTGCTATCAAATTCTACAATTTTGAAGTAGCTCCGTTCGCGGGTATCGATCACGTGATCATCAGCGCAACAGGATATACCGGCAGTGGTGGATTTGAGATCTATTGCCACAACGATCACGCAGAACAGCTTTGGGCTAAGGTTTTTGAAGCCGGAAAAGATTTTGGCATCAAGCCTATTGGTCTTGCGGCTCGTGATACTTTACGTCTGGAAATGGGCTATTGCCTCTATGGAAACGACATTGATGATACCACTTCGCCTATTGAAGCAGGCTTAGGATGGATCACAAAATTCACCAAAGATTTTGTCAATGCTGAAGCCTTAAAAGCCCAAAAAGAAAACGGTCCTGAGCGCAAGCTCGTTGGCTTTGAACTTACAACGCGCGGTATTCCTCGTAAAGATTATGAGATCGTAGATGCAGATGATAATGTTATTGGCGTAGTAACTTCAGGAACGATGTCTCCTTCCCTATCGAAAGGTATTGGTTTAGGTTACGTCAAAACTTCAAATGCTAAACCTGATACCGAAATTTTTATCAAGGTGCGCAATAAAAGCATTCCGGCAAAGGTTGTAAAACTACCTTTTTATAAAGCATAAAACACTAATGAGGTCCCTACGATACACACAGCGACCTTAATTAAAACGTGAACGCTCATTCAAAATACACACAAAATATTGATTTTGGGAGCCAGTGGCTTCCTGGGCGGTGCCTTGTATAAAGAATTACACAGGTATTACGACACCTATGGCACCTATCACACCGGCCGAATTTACTCAGACAATCAACATTTTATTCATTTTGATGTTTCTCGAGACAGCATCTATGAAGTATTGAATCAAGTGCGGCCAACAGTCGTAATTTCGGCTTTGCGTGGTGATTTTGAAGGACAAGTAGAAGCGCACGAAGATCTTTGCGATTATGCGCAACGCACTGGTATTTATGTAATCTATCTTTCTTCGGCTAATGTTTTTGATGCTTTTGTGAACTACCCAAGTTATGAGTATGATAAAACCTTATCAGAAAGTAAATATGGAAAACTTAAAATACGCTGCGAGAATTTTTTTCTAAATTACCTGCCGGAAGAACAATACGCCATCATTAGATTACCGATGGTTTTTGGGATGAATTCCCCACGTGTGCGGGCTATTAAAAATGCTATTTTACTTCAAGAGCAAATTGAAGTTTTTCCGCATCTAATTATGAATACGACCACAGATCGTAAGCTGGCGCAGCAAATTCATTTCATCATAAATAGAAGTCGGTTTGGTATTTTTCATTTAGGAAGTAACGATCTCATTCACCATCAAGAATTTATTAATGAGATCATTGCCAAACTGGACATCAAAGTAAAACCGCAGTTCAAATTGGTTTATACCTCAAATTTTGATCGATATCTAGCCGTTTTACCTAAAGACAATAAATTACCCAAGCATTTGAGCATTACTAATGAAGAAGTAGTAGCAGAATCTCAAGCCTATTAACCTATGAACGTTAAAAAGCTCCTTTTATTTGCTGCCATTTTACTCCTTCAATTTTTTGGAATTAAATGGATTGCTGCATATCCTGAGGCTGTAGAACGCTATTACAGCACAGGTCTTTTTGAATATATTTCGGTGCTTTTTAGGTATCTCTTTGGATGGATTCCGTTTTCTTTTGGCGATGTAATGTATACTGCGATCATTATTTACGCGATCATCGCTCTGGTAAAACTCATTAAAAACCGGTTTAAAACACTTAGCATATTCTGTACTAAAGCACTGCTTTTTGTCAATGTAATTTACTTTGCTTTTCATTTTTTATGGGGCTTTAATTATTACCGACTTCCGCTACATAAAGCATTGAATATTGAAAATGAATACACCACAGAAGAGCTCATTAGCCTCACCCAAAGACTCATAAAAGAAGCGAATGCTTTACACGAAACCCTTCAGCCTACCGACAGTCTTCCTGTCGGGTTTCAGCAAAATCTAGAAGAAATTTTTGATAAAACTCCTGACGGTTATGCTATTGTAGAAGACAATTTCCCTGAACTGGAATACCATCCCAAAAGCATTAAGAATTCGCTGTATCGATACCCCTTAAGTTATATGGGTTTTGGCGGATACCTCAATCCCATCACTTTAGAAAGTCAGGTTAATGGACTGCTTCCCGCGCATCGCTGGCCTTTAGTAAGTTGTCACGAAGAAGCGCATCAATTGGGCTTTGCAAAGGAAAATGAAGCTAATTTCATAGCCGTTATGGCAACGACAAATAATCCTGACCCTTATTTTAAATATTCGGGATATATTTTTGCGCTACGCTACTGTCTGAACGACGTTTATGCGCGTAATCCTGCCGCAGGCGAATTGCTTACCAACAAAATCAGACCTGGCATCCTTGCGAATTACAGGCAATCTCGCGACTTTTGGATCGCTTACCAAAATCCGTTAGAACCGCTTTTAGCGAAATTTTACGGCGGATTTCTTAAAGCCAACAATCAACCTGCAGGAATGCAGAGCTATAGCTACGTGGTCGCACTCTTAGTGAATTATTTTAAGTCAAGGCCGCAGCTTCCGTAAGCGTTAAAAATTTCCTAATTACTCTTAAAAAGTCTTAAAGCCATAGAATAACTTATAATTTAGGGAAGACTCTTAAATTAAGTTAAATTATGAACAAAAAACTATTCTTTACCGGATGGTTATTATTTGTGTTCTGTATGGTTTCAGGGCAAGAATATTTTCCGGTAAACGATGGGGTTAAATCCATCAACACAAACTACACACTCTTTAAAAATGCCACTTTACATCCTTCTCCAGGTAAAACGATTTCAAGCGGAAGTCTGCTGATCAAAGATGGTAAAATTGTTTCGGCAGGAAAATCTGTCAACGCACCAAAAAATGCTGTGGTAATTGATTTAGAAGGAAAGCACATTTACCCTTCATTTGTAGAAACCTATTCAAGTTTTGGTGTAAAAATTCCGGAACGTTCCTTTGGTGGACGCAGTCCGCAGTACGAAGCGACACGCGCCGGTTATTATTGGAATGACCACGTGAGAGCCGAAACCAATGCGCTCAACGAATTTGAGTACGACAATAAAGCTGCTAAAGCTTTGGTCGAAGCCGGTTTTGGTACGGTAAGTACGCATATGGCAGACGGCCTTGCACGCGGAAACGGTATTCTCGTAGCCTTGAATTCTGACGGCAATACTGCAGAACGTTTATTGGATACGCGCTCTGCTCAGTTCTTTTCATTTGAAAAGAGTAATCTTTCACAACAGTCGTACCCGTCTTCTATTATGGGTTCTACAGCGCTGATCCGTCAGATGTTTGAGGATGCTGACTGGTATGAGGCTGGTAATATTGATACGCGCGACCTGTCACTTGAGGCTTTAAACGCTAATATGGATTTGCCTCAAATTTTTTATGGAGACGGTCTTTATGATGATCTGCGCATCGCCAGTTTATCTCAAGAAACCGGAGTGCCATTCATCATTGTTGGTGGTGGTGACGAATACAAACGTATTGATGAGATCAAAGCTACCGGCGCACAGTATATCATTCCTGTAAATTTTCAAGATGCATATGATGTTGAAGATCCTTATCAAGCAAGTTTTGTAAGCTTGAGCCAAATGCTAGAGTGGAATCAGGAACCTACAAATCCTGCAAAACTTCAGGAAGCAGGATTAACTTTTGCTATTACCACAAACGATCTAAAATCTCCAGATATGCTTTTCCCTATGTTAAGAAAGGCATTTAAATACGGTTTGGATGAAGAAACAGCACTAGCCGCACTTACTACAATTCCTGCACAACTTTTAGGAAAATCAGAAGAATTAGGAACGCTAAACCAGAATGCCTGGGCAAACTTCTTAATTACTTCAGGTCCTATCTTCGACGAAGAAACCATCTTGTACGAAAACTGGGTGCAAGGCGCTCAAAACATCGTCAAAGATGCTTCAGTGATCGATATTGACGGAAGTTACACGTTAACTACCGCCGGAAAATCTTATGATGTGACGATCTCAAAATCCACCGAAAAGCCTTCGGTTACTGTAAAAGATGGTGAGACTAAGCTGGGATCAAAAATTGCATACACTGACGGTTGGTTAAACATCACATTCACTGGTGATGCAGATAAAAAAGAATACACCCGCATAATTGCTCAGGCTAGTAACACCACTCCGTGGAATGGGAAAGCAATATTACTTGATGGATCAGAAAGCACCTTTAGCATTTCTAAAAAAGCTTCAACCGAGGAGGAAGAAGAAAAAGAAGAGGATAAAGAGGAAATAACTCCAGAAGTTATGCCGCTTACCTATCCTAATGTGGCTTACGGTTATGATGAGCAACCTCAAGCTGAAACCATCTTATTTAAAAATGCCACGGTATGGACAAATGAGGAAGACGGAATTTTAGAAGAAACTGACGTTCTTGTCAAAAACGGAAAAATCGATAAAATAGGTAAAGACTTAAGTGCCGGTGGCGCCAAAGTTATTGATGCTACAGGCAAACACCTCACTAGCGGAATTGTAGATGAACACTCGCATATCGCAGCCTTCTCTATCAATGAATCTGGTCAAAATTCTTCTGCAGAAGTGCGTATGCGCGATGCAGTTAATCCTGATGATCTGGACATCTACAGAGATCTTGCCGGTGGTGTGACGACAATTCAGTTATTACACGGTTCCGCAAACCCAATTGGTGGCCAGTCTGCCGTTATGAAATTAAAATGGGGCTCTAGTATTGATGAGATGGTTCTTGAGAACACCAAGTTCATCAAATTTGCTTTAGGGGAAAACGTAAAACAATCTAACTGGGGCAGCTATAGCAGATTCCCACAAACGCGAATGGGAGTACAGCAAATGTTTACTGATTATTTTCAACGAGCTAAGGAATACGAAGCTAAGAAAAACAGTGGCGAACCTTACCGCACCGATTATGAAATGGAAACTTTAATGGATGTTTTAAACGAAGAGCGTCACATCACTTCGCATTCTTACGTACAAAGCGAGATCAATATGTTGATGAAAGTTGCTGACAGCTTTGATTTTAATGTAAACACGTTTACTCACATTCTTGAAGGCTACAAGGTCGCAGATAAAATGGCAGAACATGGTGTTGCCGGCTCTACCTTTAGTGACTGGTGGGCGTATAAGTACGAGGTAAATGATGCTATCCCATACAATGCTGCAATTATGTGGAGCCAAGGAGTTCTTACAGGAATCAACAGTGATGATGCCGAAATGAGCCGCAGATTAAATCAGGAAGCTGCAAAGACCATGAAATACGGCGGTGTTCCGGAAGAAGAAGCGTGGAAATTTGTAACGCTTAATCCGGCTAAAATGCTTCATATTGACGATCGCACCGGAAGCATTAAAGTTGGTAAAGATGCTGATTTAGTACTTTGGTCTACCTACCCGATGTCTGTAAGTGCTGTAGCTGAAAAAACCTTGGTTGAAGGCGCAGTATATTTTGACATCGATAAAGACAAAGAACTTAAAGAAAAAGTAGAAGCTAAAAAGAACAAGCTGACCACAATGATGCTTAGCGCAAAAAACAAAGGACTCAAAACGCAACCTGCTAAGAAAGAAGAAAAACAGCGTTTAGATTGTGACACTTTAGAAACTCTTTACTAGATATGAAGACCATTAAAAAATTATATTTATTACTATTTTTTGCAGTCTTTACGCTGCAAGCACAGCAGACCCCTGCTCCCGTTCAAAAAGGTGACATCACACTTACCGGTGGTATTGCTCACATAGGAAACGGAGAGGTTATTGAAAACAGCTTGATTTTTATAACCGATGGAAAGATCGTAGGTGTTTACGATGCAACAACTACTAAAAGACCCTTAAAAGGTGAAATCATAAAAATTGATGGGCAGCACGTGTATCCCGGTTTTATCGCACCTGACACTACATTAGGGCTTGTTGAAATATCAGCGGTACGCGCAACCGAAGATCAGGATGAGATAGGCGAATACAATCCGCATATTGAAGCGATCATCGCTTATAATGCTGAATCTAAGGTTGTAGAAAGTATGCGTCCAAATGGTGTCTTAATTGCTCAAACCGTTCCGCAAGGCGGAACCATCTCCGGAGAATCTTCGGTGGTGCAATTAGACGCTTGGAATTGGGAGGATGCCGCCATTAAACGCGGTGACGGTATTCACCTTAATTGGCCTAGCAGTTTTAGACGCGGCCGCTGGTGGATGGGTGAAGATGCCGGTTACAGTCCAGATAAAAACTATGCTTCAGAAATTACACAAATCAAAGATTTTATCGGTCAGTCAAAAGCTTATGAAGCTGGAGATTCTTCGATTAAAAATCTACCTTTTGCAGCGATGCAAGGTGTTTTAGACGGAAGTCAAAATCTGTATGTACACGTAGATTCAGAAAAAGAAATTCTTGACGTGTTGAAGTTCAAAGAAGATATGGGTATTGAAAAATTGGTTCTAGTAGGTGCTTATCGCGCTTATAAAATAGCCGATGCTATCGCTAAAGCCGAAGTGCCTGTAATTTTAGCTCGCGTACACAGCTTACCGGAAGCCGAAGATGATGATTACAATATCTCTTTTAAAATGGCTAAAACACTTGTTGATGCCGGCGTTAAAGTAGCTTTGGGTAATAGTGGTGAATACTGGCAAGCCCGTAACATCCCATTTTATGCGGGACAAACCACTGCACACGGGTTAAGCTTTGAAGACGCGCTTCAGTTAATCACTAAAAACAGTGCTGAGATCTTAGGTCTTGGTGACCAGCTAGGAACTTTAGAAAGTGGTAAAGATGCTACCTTATTTGTAAGCACCGGAAATGCTTTAGAAATGAAAGGCAACAACCTTACACACGCCTTTATTAACGGAAGAAGCATCAGTTTAGAATCTCATCAAACAGAACTCTGGAAACGCTATATGGAAAAATACGACAGAACCGAATAGTTCGTATTTTCTTGAGTTGATTTCTAAAGATCAAATCAACTGCATAAAAAAAGTCCGATTCAAAATTGAATCGGACTTTTTAATTTATATGACCTTAGTAAGGTTTATCCTTGCATTGCATCAAGTTTTGCTTTGTACTCATCTGCTTCAGCAGTGTTTCCTAACTGAACGTGAATATTATACAATGTGCGCACAGCTTCGATATTAGGATTCTCACCAGAAGTAGCTTTCTCTAAGTAAGGAACAGCATCTCTGTAAAGCTTTAAACGCTCTTCTTTAAGCACTTCATACTTATCGTTATCAGCTTTAGTGTTTCCTAAAGAATTCATTTGCTCAATGATATCTTTATCTTGGCTAAGCATTAACGCTGCGATGTTAAGGTTTGCACCGGCGTAATTAGGATCGATCTCTAATGCCTTTTTGTAATAACCCAAAGCTTTCTCAGTGTTTCCTGCATCTGCAGCTCCAACACCAAGGTTAAAGTACAATCCTGGATTGTTAGGATCTTTAGCAATTACTTTTTGTAATGCTGCCTCATACTCATCTGTCATTCCCATTTTTAAATACACATCAGCCGCAGAACGAATTAACGCATCGTCATCTGGATTTTCAGCTAAAGCATCTTTAATTGCAGAAAGAGCTTCTTCATTCTTCCCTTCTTGGATGTAAATTAAAGCGATATTTTTTGCAATTTCACCAGAGCGAGACTCGGTTACTTCAGTCTTAGGGTCTTCGTGAGAACCAGACTTCACAAAAAGGTCACGCTGTTGTTTATCAGGAAAACTTTCTACCTGACCGCTTTCTTTATTTTTAGCGGTATACTTCGTTTCGATACCAGTGTATCCTAACTCTTTTAACTGCCCGTAATAATCTAATGCAGTATCATAATCCTGACCATTTACAGCGTTAGATGCTGCAAAATATAAGTAAGAAGTGTCTTTAGGAGTTAAGGTATATAATTTATAAAGCTTGCTTGCAGCTGCATCATATTTCTGAGCATTCTGATCATCTACCGCCGAAGAAATAACAGCATTCATAGCTGTTTGCTTGTACTGGGTTGCTTCATCACCGTACTTATCACCGTCGTTGAATTCTGAAACCTTAGCAAAAGCTTCCATAGCTTTTAAAAGTTCGTCTGCGTTGGTATTTTTTTCACCTCCTAAAAACGCACGACCTTTTACAAAATAGTAATATTCTTTTTCTTTTTCATCCATCTCCCCCATCATACTTTCAACGGCGGCGATTTCAGTTTGCGCTTGAGCATAGTTCTCATCATCTACAGTCTTCTCTGCAGATCTGATTTCCTTTTTCTGCGCAAAGGTTACAGCAGTAAAAGATAATGCTGCTAGCAATAAAGATTTAGTTTTCATTATTTGTTCAATTTATATTCGACTTTATTTATTCTTCTTCATCAGAAGAAGGTTTATTATTTTTTGGTTCTTCGGTAGACTCAGATGCATTTGCTGCCCCTTCCACTCCATCTAACTCTTCATCTTCAATATCATCCTCATCTTTCTTAACCTTGGTAACTGCTGCAATCGTATCACCTTTTTTAAGGTTGATAAGGCGCACTCCCTGAGTTGCACGGCCCATCACTCTTAATTCTGAAACTTCCATTCTGATGGCAATTCCAGATTTATTGATGATCATTAGATCATCTTCGTCGGTAACGTTATTGATCGCAACTAGGTTTCCGGTTTTTTCTGTAATAGAAATAGTCTTTACTCCCTTACCGCCACGGTTGGTGACACGGTAGTCTTCTACCAGTGATCGCTTACCATAACCGTTCTCAGAAACTACGAGAACATTAGACTCAGGATCGTTTACAGCAACCATTCCTATCACTTCATCATTATCATCTGCAAGAGTTATGCCACGCACACCAGAAGCATTTCTACCCATAGGTCTGGTTTTCTCTTCTTCAAAGCGAATGGCTTTACCAGATTTAACCGCAAGCATCACCTGGCTGTCTCCTGTAGTTAATTTTGCAGCAAGCAATTCGTCTCCATCTTTAATAGTGATTGCATTAATCCCGTTAGTACGTGGTCTCGAGTATTGCTCTAATGAAGTTTTCTTAACCTGTCCTTTTTTAGTTGCCATAATGACATAATGACTGTTGATGTATTCTTCATCCTTCAAATCATTAGTACAGATAAAGGCTTTCACTTTATCATCCGGCTCAATATTGATCAGGTTTTGAATTGCACGTCCTTTTGAAGTTTTGCTTCCTTCAGGAATTTCAAAAACGCGCACCCAGAAACATTTTCCTTTTTCAGTAAAGAAAATCAGATACTGATGATTAGTTCCTACAAACAGATGCTCTAAGAAATCCTCATTACGCGTGGTAGAACCTTTTTGACCTACTCCTCCTCTATTTTGGGTCTTATATTCCATAAGAGAAGTTCGCTTAACATAACCGGCGTGAGAAATAGTAAGTACTACTTTTTCGTCAGGAATAAGGTCTGTGATACTAACATCACCACCCGCAATATCAATATCAGTACGGCGGTCATCACCATACTTGGCTTTAATCTCCTCAAGCTCTTCCTTAATAATATCCATTCTACGCTCTTTGCGGGCAAGAATATCTTTTAAGTCTTCAATGGTTTTTAAGAGCTCCTCATATTCTTCACGTAGTTTATCCTGCTCCAGACCGGTAAGCTGTCTTAATCGCATTTCTACTATTGCACGCGCCTGAATTTCAGTAAGCTCAAAACGCTCAATTAATTTTTCGCGAGCTTCTTCGGCATTACTACTAGCACGAATCAGGGCAATAACTTCATCAATATTATCTGATGCGATTATCAATCCTTCTAAAATATGTGCGCGGTCTTCAGCCTTTTTTAATTCGTACTGGGTACGACGAACGACTACCTCGTGACGGTGCTCCACAAAATGATGAATCATATCTTTAAGATTCAGCATTTCTGGTCTTCCGTTAACCAATGCAATATTATTTACGCTAAACGATGATTGTAGCGCGGTATACTTATATAACGTGTTTAAAACGATATTAGGAATTGCATCACGCTTCAATACGTATACAATACGCATTCCCTTACGGTCAGACTCATCACGTATAGAAGCGATACCGTCAATTTTCTTCTCGTTGACAAGATCTGCGGTTTTCTTAATCATATCAGCTTTATTCACCTGATATGGAATCTCGCTAACTATGATACACTCTCTCCCTTTTACCTCTTCGATGATCGCTTTAGCTCTTAATACCACACGGCCGCGACCCGTTTTAAAAGCTTCGCGCACCCCATCATAGCCATAGATTGTTCCTCCGGTAGGAAAATCTGGTGCTGTGATGTGGTGCATTAACTCATCTATCTCGATATCGTTATTCTCGATGTATGCAACAGTACCATTAACGACCTCGGTAAGGTTGTGCGGAGGCATATTTGTAGCCATACCAACAGCAATACCAGATGCTCCATTTACTAAAAGCCCTGGAATACGCGTAGGTAAAACGGTAGGTTCTTTTAAAGTATCGTCAAAGTTTAAAGTATGATCAACCGTATCTTTATCAATATCAGCAAGCATTTCTTCAGAAATCTTGCGCATACGTGCTTCGGTATAACGCATTGCTGCAGGGCTGTCACCATCTACAGACCCAAAGTTACCTTGACCATCAACCAGCATATAGCGCAAGCTCCACTCCTGAGCCATACGCACCATAGTATCGTAAACCGAAGAATCCCCGTGCGGGTGGTATTTACCTAAAACTTCCCCAACGATTCTCGCTGATTTTTTATGAGAGGTATTTGAACGAACACCCAGCTCGTGCATTCCAAATAAAACACGTCTATGTACAGGTTTTAAACCGTCGCGTACATCAGGTAATGCACGTGACACGATGACCGACATTGAATAATCAATGTAGGCTGATTTCATTTCATCTTCAATGTTGATAGGAATTAACTTCTCTCCTTCAGCCATATATATTTATCTTTAATTGTGGTTTAAACAGTATGGGGCAATATACGGTTTTCTTGTCTGTTTTCGCCGTTTGGCGCCGCATCCCATCCTGCTTTTTATTAACAAAAATTAGTTTTGGTTTTTGATAAGTATGCTTAACTTCCATTGTGTCTTTGAAAGTAATTTTGTCAATTTACTTACAAAGTAATCAACGGAACGGTTTTTGACTTATTATTACCAAAAACCTAAGAAAAGATTGGAGCGTTTATGGATGATAATTTTTCCCCTCGAGTTAAAGATGTTATAGCCTATAGTAAAGAAGAAGCTTTGCGTTTAGGACACGATTTTATAGGAACCGAACATTTGATGTTAGGTTTATTACGTGACGGAAGCGGCAAAGCCATCGAGATTTTACAGGCGTTAGATGTAGACTTAAGCCACTTAAGGCGCAAAGTTGAAATTCTTAGTCCGGCGAATCCGGGTTCTGGCTTAGCCAGCAATGAGAAGAAAAATCTACATCTTACCAGACAGGCAGAGCGTGCTTTAAAAACAACTTTTTTAGAAGCTAAACTTTTTCAGAGTTCTTCTATTAACACGGCGCATCTTTTACTTTGTGTTTTACGCAACGAGAATGATCCTACAACCAAGTTGCTTAACAAACTCAAAGTGGATTATGACAACGTAAAAGATCAATTTAAACTTATGATGACAAGCGACGACGATTATATAGAGCCTATTAAAAATGAATCTTTCAGTGAAGATGACAGCACAGCAGAATCTTCTAAGGAAAATCCATTTAATGCTCCCGGAAATAAATCAAATAAAAAATCTAAAACTCCTGTTTTGGATAACTTCGGTCGTGATCTTACCGCAATGGCTGAAGAAGATAAACTCGATCCGGTAGTGGGGCGAGAAAAAGAAATAGAACGTGTTTCTCAAATTTTGAGTAGACGTAAGAAAAACAATCCGCTGCTTATTGGTGAGCCTGGTGTAGGTAAATCGGCTATTGCTGAAGGGCTTGCGCTACGCATTGTAAAACGTAAGGTTTCTCGTATACTTTTTGATAAGCGCGTGGTTACATTAGATCTTGCAAGCTTAGTTGCAGGCACTAAATACCGCGGTCAGTTTGAAGAGCGTATGAAAGCCGTAATGAATGAATTAGAAAAGAATTCTGATATTATTCTGTTCATCGATGAGATCCATACCATTGTTGGTGCCGGTGGCGCAACAGGATCTTTAGACGCGAGTAATATGTTTAAACCGGCTCTTGCACGTGGAGAAATTCAATGCATTGGTGCCACTACACTTGATGAATATCGCCAGTATATCGAGAAAGATGGTGCTTTAGAGCGTCGTTTTCAGAAAGTGATCGTAGAGCCTACAAATATTGATGAGACTGTCGAAATCCTAAATAACATTAAGGATAAATACGAGGATCATCATAATGTAATCTACACACCCGAAGCAATAAAAGCTTGTGTTACGCTTACCAATAGATATATGACTGATCGTTTTCTGCCGGACAAAGCTATTGATGCTTTAGACGAAGCAGGATCACGTGTGCACATTGTGAATATTGATGTTCCTAAAAAGATTCTTGATCTGGAGCGTCAGTTAGAAGAAGTACGTGAGCGCAAAAATTCTGTGGTTAAAAAGCAGAAATATGAAGAAGCTGCAAAGCTGAGAGATGATGAAAAAAATCTTGAAAAAGAACTTGCCGTTGCTCAGCAAAACTGGGAAGAAGATTCTAAACAACATAGAGAAACGGTAACTGAAGATAATGTTGCTGATGTGGTTTCTATGATGTCTGGAATCCCTGTAAATCGTATCGCTAAAACCGAAAGTAACAAGTTGGCCGAATTACCAAAATCAATAAAATCTAAAGTTATTGGTCAGGATGATGCCGTAGCCAAAGTTGCAAAAGCAATACAACGTAACCGCGCAGGTCTGAAAGATCCGCAGAAGCCAATTGGTTCTTTTATCTTCCTTGGTCAAACGGGTGTAGGTAAAACGCAATTAGCTAAGATTCTTGCTACAGAATTATTTGATAACGAAGATTCTCTAGTACGTATCGATATGAGTGAGTATATGGAGAAGTTCGCTGTTTCTCGCTTAATTGGTGCACCTCCGGGATACGTAGGTTATGAAGAGGGCGGTCAGTTGACTGAGAAAGTGCGAAGAAAACCTTATTCAGTAATTCTTCTTGATGAGATCGAAAAAGCGCATCCTGACGTATTTAATATGTTGCTTCAAGTGCTTGATGATGGCTATATCACAGATTCTCTAGGTCGCAAGATCGACTTTAGAAATACGGTGATCATTATGACTTCAAATATTGGAGCACGTAAACTTAAAGACTTTGGACAAGGCGTAGGTTTTGGTACCGCTGCCCGTAAGGAACAAGCCGAAGAAAATGCAAAAGGCATTATACAACAAGCATTGAAGAAGGCTTTTGCTCCAGAATTTTTAAATCGTGTGGATGACGTAATTGTGTTCAATGCTCTTGATCGCAAAGAAATTCATCAGATCATTGATATCGAATTGAAAAAACTGTATGCGCGAATTGAAACGCTTGGCTATCACTTAAAATTAAGTGACAAAGCTAAAGACTTCATTAGTGATAAAGGTTTTGACAAGGAGTATGGTGCCCGACCTCTAAAGCGTGCAATTCAGAAGTACATTGAGGATGCTTTAGCGGAAGAAATCATCACTTCAAATATTAGTGAAGGAGATCGCATTTTTATGGATCTTGAAGATGGCAAAGAAGAACTGAGCATTTCAATAGAAAAAACTGAAAATTCTGCGCAGTCCTAAAAATTGTCGAAACATTAACTCTCAAAAGCCGCTCATACGCGGCTTTTTTTATAGCTTAGTTATTGAATATTAGGAGAATATATTTTGAAAATCGAAAAACGTCTTGATTTAGGTATTGGTGTAATTGAATTCACTAAGAACATCGCTATGGGTTATGTAAACCCTAGTGTAAATTTTGATGATAAAGAGCGTAAAGCATTTCTAGAAGCTTGCTTAAAGCACTTTGACGGGAAGCCTTTTGGGTATATTTCGGTAAGGAAACATAGTTACAGCATCAATCCTTTAATATATACGCAGCTAAACACCGTTGAATCTCTGAAAGCTTTTGCAATCGTACCTTTTTCAAAACTAAGTAAAGATATAGCTAAGATCGAAGGTAAATTTTATCACAATCCGTTCGGAATTTTTGACGACCTGGAGGAAGCTGTGAAATGGATGGAAGAAAAAATTGAGGAAGCATCTTAGTGCAACTCATCCGCATAAAAAAAGAGCGACGTAATTACGTCGCTCTTTTTATTTATCGATTCACTTTAATGGGTATCGTTTTTAAATTTCTTTTAGGTTCTGAACTTAAAAGATACGTGTAAATCCACATCAATGTAAATGATGGAATTATATCTGTAAAAGGTAATAGCTCCTCAATAAATACTAAAATGGATGCGAATTTCCCGTTTCTACCGGGATACATTTTAGTCATTTGTTTTGCAGCAACCGGAGCCCAAGCTAAATCTAAAAAAGGCCCAACTACCGGTATTGCCATGGTAAGCATTCCTATCGCATCAAAAAATAAACCCTTGAAAAGCAAATTATAATTTAAAGTTCTCATAGTATCAATTTTAAATTGGGTTAAAATATTTGACCCTAAACGCAGTTGTCAAATCTCTGGTAATCAATTTTAATAGAGCAAATAACCTGCCAAACTAACTAAGATCTGAACCTATGAGTTTTAAAAACTCATTGCGTGTTTCATTATGCTCAAATTGACCTCTAAATCCTGATGTTGTCGTGGTTGAATTTTGCTTCTGCACCCCGCGCATCATCATACACATGTGCGAAGCTTCGATAACCACGGCAACACCCTGAGGCTTCAAGGTGGTATTTATACATTCTAAAATATCGTGCGTAAGACGCTCCTGAACTTGCAATCTTCTCGAGAATACATCTACTACGCGTGGTAATTTACTCAAGCCTACGATATGACCGTTAGGAATATAAGCTATATGAGCTTTTCCAAAGAAGGGTAACAAATGGTGCTCACAAAGGGAATACAACTCAATGTTTTTTACGATGACCATTTCGTTGTAATCCTCCTTAAACATAGCTCCTTTTAAAATTTCACTAGCATCCATATCATAACCGCTGGTTAAATACATCATGGCTTTGGCCGCACGTTCAGGAGTTTTAACAATACCCTCTCGGTTTACGTCTTCTCCAAGATCTGAAATGATCGCTTTGTATCTATCTTTGACATCATCTTGCACACTGATATTATATTCTTCAAATTTTCTATAGGGAGCCATAAATGCTTGTTTTATCTAAAGATACACCTCTTGTAATTTATCTTGGTATAGCTTCTTTATTTTATTGACTTTAGGATTGATTATAAACTGACAATACCCTTGTTCTGTATGCTTGTTGTAAAAAGAGTGATGCTCTTCTTCTGCGATATAAAAAGGTTTTGCCGGGGTAACTTCGGTTACAATTTTTGCATCAAAAACTGCTTGCTCGTCAAGATACGCAATATAATCCTCTGCTTGTTGACGCTGTTCTTCATTGTGATAGAAAATCGCGCTTCGGTACTGTGTACCTACGTCATTACCTTGTCTATTTAAAGTGGTAGGGTCGTGTGTGGTAAAAAACACTTCTAGCAATTCTTGATAGCTGATCATCTCTGGATCATAATCAAACTGAATTCCTTCGGCGTGCCCGGTTCTACCCTGACATACTTCACGATACGGCGGATTTTTAATCATCCCTCCCGTATAACCACTTTGTACATTATAAATTCCTTTAAAGCGTTGAAAAACCGCTTCGGTACACCAAAAGCAACCGTTAGCGAAAGTAGCTTTCATCAAATTTTCTTTCATAGCATAACAAATTTAGAATCTCCTTTTTAACTCAAGCCCTGTTTAACCTTTTGTTAATACATTTGCTCAAATCATTAAACAAAAACAAATTTTAAGTGCAAAGATGCAGATCTTTTATACTGTAGTATCTTTGAATCTTGTTGCTTAAAGTCAAAAACGAGATATAATTTTAAGCAAGCAAGTAGTCGTAAACCTCAACACCGGCTTACGCAGCTCACAAGTTTACACATTATGATAAAAGCTGAAAATATATACAAATCTTACGGTGATGTTCAGGTCTTAAAAGGCGTAGATCTTTTAATTGAAAATGGTGAGGTAGTCTCAGTAGTTGGTGCCAGTGGCGCCGGAAAAACAACCTTGCTTCAGATTCTAGGAACCTTAGACCGTGCAGATAAAAAGGCAAACACTTCGCTACAAATTAATGATACGCAAATTGCTAACCTCAACGAAAAAGAGCTGAGTAAATTCCGTAATCTGAATATTGGGTTTATTTTTCAGTTTCATCAATTACTACCTGAATTCACTGCTTTAGAAAATGTGTGTATTCCGGCTTTTATCGCAAAGAAAAATAAAGAGGAAGCAGAAGCTAAAGCGAAAGAATTACTAAGTTTTCTAGGTCTCAGCAAACGCATTCATCATAAGCCCGGAGCACTCTCCGGAGGTGAACAACAACGAGTGGCTGTTGCGCGTTCTTTAATAAACGAGCCTGCACTCATTCTCGCCGATGAACCTTCTGGTAATTTAGATAGTGAATCTGCTGAAAATTTGCACCAACTCTTTTTTAAGCTGCGCGACACTTATAATCAAACTTTTGTAATCGTAACGCATAACGAAGATCTTGCCGCAATGGCTGATCGCAAACTTACTATGGTAGATGGCAAAATCATCTCTTAGACTCAAGAAAAGCGAACTCAAAGAATTTTTAGACGAAAAAGCTGCACTCTACGAGAGTCCCAAATTTATTGGTACAGACCCAATACAGATTCCGCATCAATTCAGTAAAAAAGAAGATATAGAGATAATAGGCTTTCTAGTGGCGACGATTGCTTGGGGTAACCGCAAAAGCATAATTAAAAATGGTAATAGCCTTATTGAATTGTTAGACAACAGTCCGTATAATTTTGTAATGAACCATACCGAGCAGGATCTTGAGTGTTTACAGCACTTTGTACACCGCACCTTTAACGGAAACGACTTGATTACTTTTATTAAAGGTCTACGACATATTTACACCAATCATTACGGTCTTGAAGCTATTTTTAGCAGTTATGTTATGAATAACGAACTGCAAACCGCAATTCATCACTTTAAAAAACATTTTTTTGAAATTGAACACGAGCCCCGTACGCTAAAGCACGTGAGCGATCCATTAAAAAAATCTGCCGCAAAACGCATCAATATGTTTCTGCGCTGGATGGTAAGGCCTAACACCGCAGGTGTAGATTTTGGCATTTGGTCAAGTTTGTCTCCTGCATTTCTTTCGTGCCCCTTAGATGTACATTCCGGGCGGGTTGCGCGCCAATTAGGATTATTAAAACGAAAGCAAAACGACGCGATCGCTTTGGCAGAACTCGACAAACAATTAAGACGCTTAGACCCTATTGATCCTGTAAAATATGATTTCGCCTTATTCGGACTTAGCGCTTTTGAAAAAGATTTATTTTAGAACACTATAATTATTTTTATAAACAATATTCCTGATTGGATTTTTTCATCAGAATAGTGTATTTTAGACCGTTGCTAAAGAGCACAATACCCACCAACTTATGCAGAAACCAGCACTACCCGGTAATGAACAAATTCGCCTTTCAGAGTTGAGGCAGTTGGCGTTGTTACATACCGAACCTGATCCTAATTACGACACGATAACGCGTTTGGCTGCTGCGATCTGTGAAGTGCCTATTGCTTTGGTTTCGTTAATTGATGCGGACAAACAATGGTTTAAAGCAAAAATAGGTTGGGATCTTTGTGACACCGCTAGAGATATTTCATTTTGTGCTCACGCAATTCTTCAGCCTCGCGAGATCACCATTATTCCTGATTCTCGCTTAGACGAGCGTTTTAAAGGAAACCCTTTATTAACCTCAGATTATCCCGTGATCTTTTACGCCGGTGTACCGCTCTTATCAAAAACAGGAAATCCTATAGGTACGTTGTGCATAATTGATCATAAGCCTAGAAATCTTTCCGAAGCACAAATAAGCGCACTTAAAGATCTCGCCTTGCAAGTTGAAAACCTTTTTGAGCTTAGACGTAGCAATTTGCAATTGCAAGAGGTTGAACAATTATTGACAAAGAAAAATGAGCAATTAAAAAAGTTTGCCGGAACGGTTTCGCACGACATGAAAATGCCCTTAGCTAATATGATCGTCACGACTGATATTCTTCGGGCTAAATACGCTCCTAAACTTGATGAGCAAGGCATAGATTACTTGTCTTATTTAAAACAATCTTCATTTTCGCTAAGTGACTATATTGACAATTTGCTATCGTATTATGAGAGTGAAGAGCTTCAAGTTAAAAACTTAGAAAAATTTGATCTGCACCATCTGTTGGAAGAGATTATCGATTTGCTTAAAATAAGTGAAGACTACATTATAAACTTACCCGAATCTGGCAATGAACTGAACAGCAGCAAATCTGCAGTACAACAAATTCTTCTGAATCTCATCACTAACAGTTTAAAGTACAACGACAAAGACACCGGTATAATTACCATCAACTGTGTTGAGGATCACGCTTATTATTACATACAAATAAATGACAACGGTAAGGGCATTGCAGCAGATAAGTTAGATTCTATTTTTGACTTATTTAGTATTGCTTCAGAAACAGATAATAAAGGAAAAAAAGGCAACGGCATTGGCCTTTCTACGGTGCGTAATCTGGTGCATTCCTTAGGTGGAATTATAAGTGTGAGCAGTACCGAAGGTGAAGGAGCTACATTTGACTTTACGATTCAAAAAGTAAGTGCCTAACACGGACCTTCAATTAAGTTAAATGCTTATATTTATAAGCAATGAGTATAGTGAAAATAGACGAAAAGAAACGACAAAAGGCGGTAGACTCTTACAAACTGGTGGGCACGCTGCCTGAAAAGAGTTACGATAATATCACACAGATCGCCTCGTATATCTGCGGCACTCCCATTGCATTGATCACTATGCTTGATTATAATCGTAATTTTTTAAAATCGCATTACGGAGTTCCGTTTAATGAGTCTCCGCGTGAAATTTCATTTTGTACGCACGCAATTCAAACCCACGATCCCATTTTTATCATCCCTGACGCGCGCGAGGATGACCGATTTAAAGACAATCCGCTGGTTACCGGCCCTATGAAAGCCATTTTTTATGCGGGCGTTCCGCTAGTGGATAAAGGCGGGCACGCTTTAGGAACTCTTTGTGTATTTGATCACGAGCCCCGTACGCTCAACGAGCACCAGGTGAGTACATTGATCGCTTTGGCCAGTCAAGTAGTCAATCTTTTTGAACTCCGTCGCCAGAATATTGAGAATAAGGCGCTTCAGAAAAACCTTCTCAAAAAAAATAGTCTTCTTAAAGAATTTGCCGGAGTAGTTTCTCACGATATGAAAATGCCGCTAGCGAATATTATCACCACTACAGATATTCTTAAGGCAAAATACAAAGAGCTTTTAGATGAAAAAGGGCTCGATTATCTTAACTACCTTAAAAGTTCTTCTTTTTCGCTAAGCGAGTATATAAGCGGAATTTTGCAACACTATGAGAGTGATAATTTAACTATAGATCAGCGAGACTCGTTTGACATTCACGATCTTCTTGAGGAAGTTGAAGATATGCTCAATCACGACTATAAAACCGTTATTCATTTGCCGGAAGCCAATCATATCATCTCCTGTAATCGTGCTGCTTTGCATCAGATTTTTATCAATCTTTTAGGCAACAGTATCAAATACAATGATAAAGAAGAACCTGAGATCACAGTGACATTTACCGAAGACAGTGATTTTTATCGTTTTGAAGTTATTGATAATGGGATTGGAATTCCGCAGGATAAAATCGATAAAATTTTTGAGCTTTTTTCTATTGTAGCCTCCAAAGACAAAAACGGAAACCGCGGCAATGGTATTGGCTTATCTACCGTAAAAAAACTTGTGGCCAACTTAGGCGGGCGCATCAGTGTAGCTTCGGTGGAAGGAGAGGGAAGTACGTTTAGCTTTTCTGCTAGAAAACAAGATATCCCTACTCAAATCGCAGGTCCTGAGAATGACACTTCCGCATTAAAAAATTAAGAGAATAAAACGCTTCAATAAGACGTAATAATTTCTAAAACCAGTATTTTCGTTTACTGAGAAATGTAAACTTGTATGCAGTTTAAAAATCCTGAAATTCTTTACGCGCTTTTTCTGCTACTTATTCCTATTCTCATTCATTTATTTCAGCTTAGACGTTACAAAAAAACACCATTTACTAACGTCGCCTTTCTTGAAACCGTAATTCAAAACACCCGTAAAAGCAGTACCTTAAAAAAATGGTTGGTGCTCTGCACGCGCTTACTTGCGCTTACTTTTTTAATCTTTGCTTTCGCCGAACCATTTATTCCAAATTCTCAGCGCGCGTTACAACCTCAAGAAACGGTTATTTTTATTGATAATTCTTTCAGTATGCAAGCTACAGGTAAAAAAGGCAACTTACTTACCGAGGCTAAACAAGAACTTATAGCTGCTCTGCCTAAGGATGAGCGCTATACACTAGTCACTTGGGATGACGTGTTGCGTGATTTTAATCCTGTGACCGATCGTAACGAACTCTTAGACTTAGATTTTACTCAGAAAACCATTGATGTTCAAAGCCTGCGAATGCGGCTGAATAACGTATTTTCAACCAGAGATGAAAGCTCTAGACAACGAATTCTTATTTCTGATTTTCAAGATACAGGATGGAGTTCACAATTAGATTCTTTGAACAAAACAGAGCATCGCGTACTGTTAGAGCCTACTACTCTAGAAAATATCAGTATAGACAGTCTGCACCTCAATCGGGTTAGTGCAGCGTATTCACTAGATGTTTTTTTAGCAAGCACCACCTCGATCACCCAAGACGTACCGGTTTCATTATTTGATAAAGAAAAACTGATCGCCAAGGGTTCTGCCACTTTTGAAAATTCGAAGCATTCAAAAATTCAGTTTCAATTGACTTCTGGGGCTGCTATTCAAGGAAGGCTGAGTATTACAACTCCGGATTTAAAGTTTGATAATGATTTTTATTTCAGCATTAACACGACAGAAGCGCTAAAGGTGCTCGCCGTTTCAAATGCGGAAGATACTTTTCTGAGTAGGTTGTATCAAGAACCACAGTTTTCCTATACCAATGTCGCCGAAGATCAACTAGAATACAGCATACTAGACGATCAGGATTTAATTATCCTAAATGAACCGCAACGTATTTCGACAGCACTGATCAATGCTTTAAAAAAACATACCCAAAACGGCGGAACCCTGTTGCTTATCCCTAACATGAATGCCGCTGCGACGAACTACAACAGCCTCCTAAACGCTTACGGGTTCGCTGGTTTTCAATCAAAAATTGAAGCTTCACAACGCATCACAACGATCAATTATGACCATCCTTTATACCAAAATGTTTTTACAGGAAGGTCTTCTAATTTACAAACCCATCAGGTGGAAGCTTATTTCCCAATAGCTACCACAGACGCGATTTTAAGTTTAGAAAATAATGCCCCGTTTTTGGCTGAAAATAATCGGCTATATCTATTTACAGGAAGTTTAACGAGTACCAACAGCAACTTCATCAATGGTCAACTCATCGTTCCAACTTTTGATAAAATTGCTACCGAAGCTTTAAAGCTTCCTCAGATGTATTATTCCATTGGCAGTAAAAATACTTTTGACATAACCACACCCTTGCCTGACGATGCAGTGCTCACTCTAGAACAGCAAGAGCAGGCGTTTATTCCGCTTCAGCAAAAACGCGGCGAGAAAGTAAGTATAGACACCCAAGAAGGAATTAAAAACGACGGACTCTACGTAGTAAAATACAAGCAAGATACGCTGGCAATGGTCGCGTATAATTTTGATAGAGCAGAAAGCAATTTAAGGCCGCTTGAAGCCATAACTGCTGAAAATATAGATTTTGAAACCAACATCCCAGACCTATTTAATAAGCTAGAACAAGACACAAATCTTAATTTACTTTACAAATGGTTTGTTATTTTTGCACTGCTCGCATTTCTAGCCGAAATGCTTCTTCTAAAAAAGTTTAAATGAACGCACGTATCACCAAGGCAACCCTCCTGGATGAGAGTAATGAACATCACGGAAAACAAGTAGATCTAAGAATTGAAAACGGGATCATCACTGAAATAGGTACCGATCTAACCCCAAAAAATAACGAAGAAGAGCTTCAGTTTGAAAATTTAAGCGTTTCTCCCGGTTGGTTTGACAGCAGCGTTAGCGTTGGTGAGCCAGGCTTTGAAGAACGAGAAACAATAAGCAATGCGTTAAAAGTTGCCGGTAAAAGTGGCTTTACTTCTATCGCTGTAAATGCTAACAGCGCACCAGTCATTGACAACAATGCTTCGGTGGCGTTCCTAAAAAATAAAGCAGCCGGTAATGCGGTTAATTTGCATCCTATTGGCGCACTCACAAAAAATGCTTCCGGGGTTGATCTCGCCGAACTGTACGACATGCAACAAGCAGGAGCCGTGGCGTTTGGTGATTACCAGAACGCGATATCCAATCCTAATCTTATCAAGATCGCGCTGCAATATGCTCAGGGATTTGATGGTTTAGTTTTGTCTTTTCCGCAAGAAGATGATTTGATTATAAAAGGTGTTGCCAATGAAGGAGAAACAGCTATTAGCCTTGGTTTAAAAGGTATTCCTTCTTTGGCCGAACACATTCAAGTGGCGCGTGACTTATATATTTTAGAATACACCGGTGGTAAATTGCACATCCCAACCATTTCTACCGCTCAAAGTGTTGCTCTGATTAAAGAAGCTAAAGCAAAAGGCCTTGACGTAACCTGTAGCGTTGCTATTGTAAATTTATTTTACACGGAAGCGATGCTTAATGAATTTGACACCCGCTATAAAGTGCTTCCGCCCTTACGTACAGAAACCGATCGTCAAGCGCTCATTGCCGGAATTAAAGACGGTACGATTGATATGGTCACCAGTGATCATAATCCGCTTGATATTGAATTAAAAAAACTGGAGTTTGATCACGCTAAATTTGGTACCATTGCTCAAGAAGCTACTTGGAGTGCTCTACTCACATTAGTTTCTGAAAAAAGAGCTGTAAAATTACTTACCGCGGCTCAAGAACGCTTTACCCAAGTAAAATCAAAAATTGAAATCGGTCAACCGGCAAATCTCAGTTTATTTACGACTAAAGGAACTACAGTGTTTGGTAAAGAGCATATTCTTTCTAAGTCTAAAAACACAGCATTCTTAGGAGCTAAATTAAAAGGAAAAGTTTATGGAATTATATCAAATAACCAATTTATAGCTTCTTAAATGACAACAGAAGACATTAAAAACGGTAAAACTTCAGCGATAGTCGCATACTTGACCATGCTAGGCGCGATCATCGCTATTTTTATGAATATGGAACCTAAAAATCCGTTTGCGCGTTTTCATATACGTCAAGCATTTGGGATTTTTCTAACCTTCTTTGCTTTAGGATTTTTAGTTTCGTTCTTGAATAGCTGGCCGGCATCCTTCGGTTTTTATATTTTCATATTTATTCTCTGGGGTTATGGCTTTGTAAATGCCATTCAAGGAAATATCGTACCGGTACCACTGCTGGGCAAATACTATCAAAAGTGGTTTAGATTTATAGAATAATATGACGCAACTTTCATTAGAACATCTTATACAAAGACCTAAAAAAACTTCGGAAAAACCTCCGTTATTATTGCTGTTACACGGCTACGGAAGCAACGAGCAGGATCTATTTTCTTTTGCTCCAGAATTGCCTGAAGAATATTTTGTGATCTCTGCAAAAGCACCGATGGCAATGCAACCTTTTGGCAATGCGTGGTACACCATTCACTGGGATGCTACAGACGGAAAATGGTCTGACGATGAAGAGGCTGTTTCTTCGCGCGAATTGATCAAAACTTTTATTGACGAAGCCATCGATGCTTATCACCTTGATGCTGAAAATGTGACCCTTTTGGGCTTCAGCCAGGGTTGTATCTTAAGTTATGCGGTAGCACTTACTTACCCTGAAAAGATCAAAAATGTAATTGGCTTGAGCGGATATGTCAACGAAGCGATTGTAACGCCAAAATCAGATTTAAATGCCTATAAGCACCTTTCTGTATTCAGTTCACACGGTACAGTAGATCAGGTTATTCCGGTGGAAGCTGCGCGCAAGATCGCTCCTTACTTAGCAACTTTAGGTATTGAATCTAACTTGAAAGAATATCCTGTAGGACACGGTGTCGCTCCGCAAAACTTTTTTGACCTTAAAGATTGGTTACTGCAACACTAAGGATAAATTACGCTCTGCAGAGTTTCAAAAGTTATGTCACCTTCTTTATCAATGGAATAAAGAAGAATGAGTTCGCCCCAGCGTTTTCCATCGCTAAAGTCGGCGATCACCCATTTGTGGTTAAGCACCTCTACTCTATTGATCTGAAAAATTCCCGTGGCATTCTCATACGGAATTAACGCGTTTCCTTCGGTGGTATTTTTGCTGATGATCGCGCTTTCGATCTTGGCTTCGAGATCATCCACGGCAACACCGAAGCGTTCAAAATAATCATAAGCTTGCTCGTTTCCTTTCAATTTAAAATAACGCTCACCACCATCCTCACGTACCGCTTGCAAAGAATCAGCCTCAGCCAGTTGTTGTTCTAATTTGGCGATATGCTTTTCTTGAGACTCATATACCTTAGTAGAATTCACGTATTGAAATACCACCCAAAGAGCAGTAAATAAAAACAAATACATAAAAATGTTTCTGCGCATAGCTTAAAGTTCTAATTGAAGTCCGTCATAAGCCAGATGTACGTTGTCAGGCAGTTGTTTTTCAACCTCTGCGTGAAAGCCCAGCAAATGACTAATATGTGTAAAATAAGTTTGTTTTGGTTTGATCTCGGCTACAAAAGCAAGCGCTTCCTCTAGATTAAAATGCGAATAATGCGGTTCCTCTCGCAAAGCATTTACCACCAAAACATCAAGATCTCGTAGTTTTTGTTTTTCTTCAGCTGCAATGGTTTTGACATCAGTGAGATACGCAAAAGAGCCAAAACGGTAGCCAAAAACCTGAAGTTTACCGTGCATAACATTTATAGGCTCAACCTGTAAATTATTTATGATGAATGGCTGATTGTTGATAACCTCAAATAGTGCTACAGCAGGTGCACCGGGATATCTGTTCTCGGTCTTAAAAATATATTCAAAACGCTTTTTGAGTTCGCCAATTACCCGCTGATGCGCATAAACCGGTATGTCTCCTTGTCTGAAAAAAAAGGGTCTGATATCATCAAGGCCCGCAGTATGATCTGCGTGCTCATGAGTAAACAGCAATGCTTCAAGATGATTTACATTATGGGTCAACATTTGTTGTCTAAAATCTGGACCGCAATCTATCACATAATTTGCGCCTTCAAATTCTATTAAAAGTGACACACGCAAACGTTTGTCTCGGGGGTCTTCGCTCTTACAAACCGGGTGTGTGCTCCCAATAATGGGGATTCCTTGTGATGTGCCTGTGCCTAAAAAGGTGATTCTCAAACCTGTGAAATTTAGCACAAAACTACACTTAATTTTTTGTAAGCCCTACCATTTTGTTACCTTTAACCCGCAAAGGAAACCACCAATACTCACCCTAAAAATAAGCGCTATGCCGATCACGATTCAAGGTGATAAAGAGTTTGAAAATATCCCGTCGATAACCAATAAAGCCCTGCGAATAAATCTCAACGAAAACATCTACGGTACATTTGCCGAGATTGGTGCAGGACAAGAAACCGTAAGACATTTTTTTAGAGCCGGTGGCGCGAGCGGTACCATTGCGAAGGCGATGTCTGCTTATGACAAAGATTTTAGTGATGCAGTATATGGTGTAGAGCAAGATCATCGCTATGTAACAGAAGCCCGACTAAAAAAGATGCTTGCGCACGAAACAAACCTGTTAGAAAACAGAATCTCTCGCGAGAAGCATCCTAATAAAATCTATTTTACGTACGCAAATACCGTAGCGACTATTGATTTTGCAAAAAAATATAAAGGTCACGGTTGGGTAGGTATAAAATATCAGGTAGAACCTCAGGCAGAATTTAACGAGATAATTTTACACGTACGTTTTCACGAAACTGACGCACGTTTACAGCAGCTTACCTTAGGTACGCTAGGCGTAAACCTTATTTATGGCGCTTATTACAAATACGATTCGCCTAAAAAACTCCTGCGCTACTTATATGACCATATTGATAAAGATCAGATCGAGATTGATATGATCAACTTCTCGGGACCGGTTTTCTCTAAAGTAGATAACCGTCTTATGAGTTTGCAGTTGGTTAAAAACGGTTTTACAGACGCCGTAATGTTTGGTGCTGACGGAAACAATATTCTTGCTGCAAAAATTCTTTACAAGAAAAATATTCTTGCGCTTCGCGGAAGCTTTAGACCTGTGACCAAGGTTAATACAGACATGTATCGCAAATCGCTTGAAATCTTTTTAAATGAAAATCGCGTAAAAGAAGACAATACTGAAGTGATTTTTGAAATCACCCTTTCTAACCTTCGGGCGGAAGGTGAGATCGATGAAGAGGATTTTATGGCAAGAGCCCGATTATTATGTAATCTGGGGCACACGGTAATGATTTCAAATTTTCAAGAATATTATCGTTTAGTGGAGTACTTCTCACGCTATACTAAAGAGCGCATGGGTCTTGCGATGGGTGTAAACAACTTGATCGATATTTTTGACGAGTCATACTACCGCCATTTGAGTGGAGGTATTTTAGAAGCCTTTGGTAAACTTTTCTTTAAAGATTTGCGTGTGTATCTGTATCCAATGCGCGATCCGGAAACAGGTGAATTCTTTACCAGCGAAAATCTAAAAGTACATCCGCGAATGAAAGAGTTGTACAAATTCTTTAAATACAATGGTCGTGTTGTAGATATCGAAGATTATAATCCTGATATTCTGAATGTATTTTCGCGTCAGGTTCTTAAAATGATCGCAAATAATGAAGAAGGCTGGGAAGCAATGCTACCAAAAGGTATTGCGCAACAGATTAAAGAGCAAGGCTTGTTTGATTACAAATCAAAAACCATCGAGCAGTCATAACAAACAAACTGATTGAAAATAAACAACCATAAGACATTAGACCTTTTGGTAAGTCCATAAAAAAATCCCGAAAGTCTTCGGGATTTTTTTATGGTTAGCCTTTATATTTAAGCAAGCGCTTTGATCAATCCGTTGAGATCTACTCGTGTCTGATCGCCTGTTTTCATATTTTTAAGAGTATAAACCCCTTCTTCCATTTCTTGTGTTCCTGCTAAAACCACAAATTGAATATTGCGTTTGTCTGCGTGTGACATTTGCTTTTTCATCTTAGCAGCATCAGGATATAATTCTGAAGTAATTCCCGCTTCGCGCAAGGATTTAACTGCTTTTAGACAATACAACGATTCTGCTTCTCCAAAGTTGATGAACAATAATTTGGTTCCTTTAACTGCTTGCTCCGGAAAAAGATTAAGTTCTTCAAGCACCAAATAAATACGATCCAGACCAAAAGAGATCCCAACTCCGCTCATATTTTTCAGTCCAAAAATTCCGGTGAGATCGTCATAACGGCCTCCGCCTCCAATGCTTCCCATTTTTACACCTTCGGGTGCAGCAACTTCAAAAATCGCTCCTGTGTAATAATTGAGTCCGCGTGCTAAAGTTACATCGAGATCGAGAGTTACTGTTGCAAGTCCGAGCGCTTCGATCTTCTCATTGATATACGCCAACTCTTCGATGCCTTCTTTACCAACTTCAGAATCTGCCAGCAAATCTTTTAGCAGATTGAGCTTTTCAGCAAAATTTCCGCTTACGTTAAAAATGGGTTTAACCCGAGTAATGGCTTCTTCAGAAATTCCTTTAGCCAACATCTCTTTGACAACGCCCTCCTCACCTATTTTGTCGAGTTTATCTAGCGCCACCGTAAAATCGATCAGCTTATCTGCCGCACCTATCGCTTCCGCAAGACCCGAAAGTATTTTGCGGTTATTCATTTTAACCGTCGTTCCCTTCAGTCCTAAATCGGTAAAAACCGCATCATACAACTGTACAAAAGCAACTTCCTGCAATAGCGAATCAGATCCCACAGCATCAGCATCACACTGAAAAAACTCTCTGAATCTTCCCTTTTGAGGACGATCTGCACGCCAAACCGGTTGAATTTGGTAACGCTTAAATGGAAATTCGATTTCGTTTTGATGCTGTACCACATAACGCGCAAAAGGCACGGTAAGATCGTAGCGTAAGGCTTTTTCTGAAATTTCAGCGGTTAATTTTGTACTGTCCTTTGCTGTATACACGGCATCATCTACCTTGTTCAAATAATCCCCACTATTCAAAATCTTAAAAATAAGACGATCTCCTTCATCACCATACTTCCCCATCAGCGTACTGCTATTTTCAAAGGATGGCGTTTCAATAGGTTGAAATCCAAAAAGCTCAAAATTGGTACGCAACGTATTGATGATATAATTGCGTCTTAAAACTTCTTCAGGTGAAAAATCGCGGGTTCCTTTAGGGATACTGGGTTTTTGAGCCATTGTGTGTATTATTGTATACGCTTGTAAAATTAATTTGCTGAACGCGTTTCAGCGCCTGCAAATATCTTAAAAATTGAGGGTTTGTACGGCTTAATTTTATAAAACAGTAACAATTTTAAACAATAGTAGACCTATTGGTTCAAACAGGTAAATCTATGTTCTCACTCTTTAGAGAAAATATTCGTATCGCATACGACTCTATTCGCAGCCAATTGCTAAGAACGATTCTTACAGTAGTAATTATAGCAATTGGTATTACTGCCCTTGTAGCCATTTTAAGTCTCGTAAAAGCTCTTGAAAACACAATTAGCAGTGATTTTTCTTCAATGGGAGCCAATACTTTTAATATTCAGCGCTACGACCGTACTACGCGTAGTCAAGGTAGTGGTGAAAAACAGAAAGTAAATCCGGTGATACGCTATACGGAAGTGCGTGCTTTTGAAGACCGCTACACCTATCCGTTCACGCAAGTTTCGGTTTCTTTTACCGGAACAACTTCTGCGGAAGTTAAATATGAAAATCTGGATACAGATCCTGAAGTTACCGTTTTAGGAGCTAATGAAAACTTTTTAGACAATGCCGGACTCGAACTGGATCTAGGCCGAAACTTTACACTTTTTGACATTAAGAATAACAATAATGTATGTGTTCTGGGAAGTGATTTTAAAAGCGGTCTGCTTAAAAATGTAAATCCTATAGGTCAAACGATAAGTATTCGCGGGGCTAAATTTAAGGTCATCGGTGTTCTGGAAGAAAAAGGTTCGACCTTTGGTAACAATCAGGATTTACGCGTGATCATCCCAATTCAGGTAGCACGATCGCTATTTACTCAAGCCAATATTAACTACGACTTAAGTGTAAAAGTAGATGATAAAGAAATGTTTGAAGGCGCTCTTGATGAAGCGATCATAACCTTTAGAAACCTGAGAAAACTTGCTCCTGTGGAAGAAAATAACTTTGGTATCAGCCGAAGCGATGATTTATTGAATCAAATCGCTGAGATCAGCGGATATCTCTCGCTCGCCGCCTGGGTCATCAGTTTGATCACGATCTTAGGTTCGTCTATTGCTCTGATGAATATTATGCTGGTTTCGGTAACTGAACGTACTCGTGAAATTGGAGTACGAAAGGCACTAGGCGCCAAAAAATCAATCATTGCCGGTCAGTTTTTAATGGAAACTATTATGATAGGTCAATTTGGCGGAATTCTAGGTATAATTCTCGGTATTGGTATAGGAATCTTAATTTCAACTGTGGCTAATTTTAATTTTACCACACCGTGGATGGCGATGCTAGCAGCTACTGCAGTAACTCTTCTCGTCGCAGTTATCGCCGGACTTTTCCCTGCATTGAAAGCAGCAAAACTTGATCCGGTTGAATCCTTGAGATACGAATAACTTTAAACCATAAAAAAACCTGAAGTTTTAGCTTCAGGTTTTTTTACAAAATGCCATTTAAGGTCATCTCTGGAATAACTACTCTACTTCGACAAATTTCTCAAACCAGCGGTATAAATCTCCTTTAGTGATATTTGCTCCTTGTCTAATGAGCACAAAAATATCGTTGTTTCGATCGTCTGATAAGAGTTTACTAGAGCTGTATAGATTCACTTCATCTTTCATAAAGTTATCCTGCAGCCATTTATAACCCTGAGGCGTTGTGATATCTATGCTTTTGTTTTCAACTTCGATAGAGATCATACTTATTTTAAGTGCTCCAACCTTAAACAAAAACATGTGCTGTGGTGAAAAGTGCTCAAGATATTCCACCTTGCTCAAAACACCTTCCCAGATCAAATCGCTAAATACATCAAGCTCTTGCTCAGCGGTTTCCGGCTGATTTTTCTTGATACTATCCCACTCTTCAGCAGTGATCGATTGTGCCGCCAGAAAGTTTATAAACTCCTGGTGCATTTCATCTAATTGCTCTTTTGAAAGTCTTATGTACTTCATAATCTGAGTTTTTAGAAGTAAACTACCTCTGGGCAAACCCGAAAAGGTATTATTTAGAAACGAATTTTTCAGTTTCAAGGCAGGCCAAATAGGATTAAAACCTTGGCGATGCCAATAAAAAAAGCTTCCGCAAAATTACGGAAGCTTTAAATTTTATTGAGAAAGGCTTAAGCCTC
The DNA here is from genome assembly GCF_020310025.1 of Leeuwenhoekiella palythoae. GTDB lineage: Bacteria > Bacteroidota > Bacteroidia > Flavobacteriales > Flavobacteriaceae > Leeuwenhoekiella > Leeuwenhoekiella palythoae. The sequence goes on along the minus strand of NZ_CP084318.1, from coordinate 3,311,608 downwards.
TGCTACAACGTCAAAAGTGAAATTCTTCACTACATCACGGTGAAAACGAAGACTTGCCTCGTACTGACCTAAACGCTTGATGTTACCACCAGCGATAGTGATGTATTTTTTGTCGATCTCAACACCTTCTTTAGCTAAAGCTTCAGAAAGATCTGCGTCAGTGATAGAACCAAAAAGTTTATCAGCCTCACCTGCTTTTGCAGTAAGTTTAACTTCTAAACCTTCTAGTTTAGCAGCTTGTGCCTGAGCAGCATCAACAATTTTCTTCTCTTTGTATGCGCGCTGCTTTAAGTTTTCAGCTAAAACTTTTTTAGCAGAAGGAGTTGCAAGCACTGCATACCCTTGAGGAATTAAATAATTTCTTCCGTAACCATTCTTAACAGTTACTAAATCGTCAACAAATCCTAGATTATCGACGTCTTTCTTAAGTATAACTTCCATCTCTTATCTAGTTTTTATTTATATAAATCTGTTACGTATGGCATAAGTGCTAAGTGACGCGCACGTTTAACAGCCACACTTACCTTACGCTGGTATTTTAAAGAAGTACCGGTAAGACGACGTGGTAACAATTTACCTTGCTCGTTTACAAAAGACGCTAACCAATCTGCATCTTTATAATCTACATACTTAATACCTGAACGCTTAAAACGACAGTATTTTTTTGTCTTAGAGGTCTCAATATTCAACGGAGTTAAATATCTGATTTCCCCATCTTTTTTAGCTTTTGCTTGTTGCTCTATAGATGATGCCATAATTACGCTTTTTCTTTGTTTCTTTTTCTACGTTTTTCAGCCCACTCGATCGCATATTTGTCAAGCTTTACTGTTAAGAAACGCATTACACGCTCGTCACGTCTAAACTCAAGTTCAAAGTTTGCGATAACCTCTCCTGGTACCGTAAATTCAAATAAGTGATAAAAACCACTCTTTTTGTTCTGGATCGCGTAAGCTAATTTTTTTAGCCCCCAATCTTCTTTAGAAATCATCTTGGCACCGTTTGAAACAAGAAAATCTTCAAATTTCTTTACTGTTTCCTTTACCTGGTCATCAGATAAAACGGGATTCAAGATGAAAACAGTTTCGTAATGATTCATAAAAATAGTTTATTAAAAAAATGAGTGCAAAAGTAACCTTAATTTCTCACACAACAAAACAGATTTCCATTAAATCGATTATCAACTCATTATTTTTCAAATAGCTGCTCAAATATTGAAAAAAATATCGATGAACTACACAAAAAAGTTGGTTAATACATTTATTGTAAGTAGTTTTGGTAAACTAACGCTATCTCAAAACTTTACCTTTGGAAGAATTAATTTTAGACTGTGCGGTTGTTGACGATTCTAGTTTACAACGCCTAGCTATAGTAAAAATGATCAAAGATCATCCCAACTTACGATTGGCTGCACAATACAACAACGCTATCGAAACTAAGAATGGCTTATTAGAAACTAAGGTTGACCTTATCTTTCTTGATATTGAAATGCCAATTCTTACCGGTTTTGACCTTCTTGATGATTTGGTTCACAAACCACAAATCATTTTTGTTACCGGAAAAACCAAATATGCTTACAAAGCCTTTAATTACAATGCGATCGATTATTTAAGGAAACCCCTTACTAAAGACCGTTTCTTAAATGCGGTACACAAGGCCATTAATTTACATCGCCTTAAAACCGAAGGAAGTGTTGAGGATGATGATTATATTTTTGTAAAGAGTAATCTTAAGAAGAAAAAGGTATTTCTTAATGATTTAAAATTTATCGAAGCGTTAGGTGACTATGTAAAACTTGTAACTTATAATGAACCTATTATTGTTCTTTCTACAATGAAAGCTTTTGAAGCGCAGCTTCCGGCAGATCGATTTATGCGTATTCATAAATCGTATATCATCAATATGGATAAGGTAGAAAAATACAATAGCAGAAATATCGAGATCGAAGGTGACAAAATTCCGTTGAGTCGTCATAAGAAAACAAAACTTATGGAAGCTCTATCTAAATAAGAACGGAAAAATCGAGTAAACTTCCACGGGGCAAGCCTATGCGGCACTCGTTGGAAATAAATTTTCAATTTCGAGGCAAGCCTCAGAGTATTCAACCCTTTGGCGGTGCCAACAAAAAATCCCGAAATTTGCGGGATTTTTTGTTTTTAGTAGTTATCTACGTTCAATACAATTTTAACGCTTCGGTACTGTGAAATGCTTAAAAACGTCGTACGCACTTTTAGTATCGCTTTTTTAGTTTTTTCTAAGCTTTGCTTCCGCGGAATTTTAATGAGTATATTTCGATAATATTCATTTCTAATTCGGGAAACCGGCGGAGGCTCAGGTCCTAAAACCTGATCTTTAAACACATTTTTCAGCGCTTGACCCATCCACATCGAAGCTTCTTCTATTTTCTGAAAATCTCTATGTTTTAACGTGATCTTTATAAGTCGGCAAAACGGCGGATATTTGTAAATATGCCGTTCTTCAAGTTGTTCTTTATACATCGCTTCATAGTCATTCATCGAGACTTGCTGCAAAATCTGATGATGCGGATTAAAGCTTTGAATCAAAACGTTTCCTCTCTTTTCGGTACGTCCTGCCCTACCCGAAACTTGCTGAATCAACTGAAAGCTACGCTCGTGTGTTCTAAAATCAGGAATGTTAAGCATACTGTCTGCATTGAGAATTCCTACAAGGGTGACATTTCTAAAATCCAAGCCTTTTGTAAGCATTTGCGTTCCTACAAGAATATCTAATTCGCCCTGTTCAAAAGCGGTAATTATCTTTTCAAAACCGTGTTTACCCCGAGTAGTATCACTATCCATCCTACCAATATTATGATCAGGATACAGTTCTTTAAGTTCAGCTTCAACCTGTTCGGTACCAAACCCTTTAGTATCCAGTTCTTCGCTTCCGCAGGCCATACATTTTTGCGGCATTGCGATATGATAGCCACAGTAATGACACCTCAGCTGCCCACGATGCCGGTGATACGTTAAACTCACATCACAATTAGGACATTGCGGCGCGTGGCCACATGTGTTGCATTCAACAATTGGGGAATACCCTCTTCGGTTTTGAAATAAAATGACTTGTTCTCCGAGTTCAAGCGTATCTGTTATGGCGCGTAACAGATCGTCACTAAAATGTCCCGTCATCCGTTTCTTACGATGCTTTTCCTGAATGTCTATGATCGTATTTTCGGGAAGGAGAATATTACCAAAACGCTTCTTCATCGTTACGAGTGCATATTTGCCGATACTCGCATTGTAAAAGGTCTCTAAAGCCGGTGTGGCTGAACCTAATAGAACTTTTGCGCCATGCTGATATGCTAATACAATACTCGCATCTCTCGCCTGATAACGAGGTGCAGGATCGTACTGCTTAAAACTGCTTTCATGTTCCTCATCAACAACCACAAGTCCCAAATTTTCAAAAGGTAGAAAAAGCGCACTGCGCGCTCCTAAGATCAGCTGCGCTTTAGGTGCTTTATTCAAGACATTATTCCATACTTCGACGCGCTCGTGTATGGAATATTTACTGTGATATACCGAAAGTTGATTGCCAAAATACGCCTTGAGACGTGCTACCAGCTGGGTGGTTAATGCAATTTCCGGAAGTAAATACAATACTTGCTTTCCTTCGGCTAAATAATCTTTTATAAGATTCACATAAACCTCTGTCTTGCCCGAAGCAGTGACGCCGTGCAACAGGCAAACATCGTGACTGTTGAAGCTCGCTTTCACTTCAGTTAATGCGCGTGCCTGCTCTTCATTTAGCGCCTTAACTTGATCCTGCTCCTTTCCGGAATAAGAAATTCGATCTTGCTGAATTTTATAAATTTCAAAAATTCCTTTATCTACAAGTGCTTTTAATTGCGAGCTCGTGGCATCGCTTTGCTTCTGTAATTCCTTTGCTTTTATTGGCTTTTGTGACCGTGCTTTTTGCGTAAAATAATTGAGAAGTAATTCGCGCTGTTTGGGAGCCCTACCAAGATCATCTAATGCTTCGTGCATTTTTTCTTCCTGCTCGTAAATCGAGGTAAGCTGCACATATTTTACCAGTTTTGGTTTATATGACTCATAAATTTCCTGATCAATTGCAACCAAGTCTAAATCAATCAGTTTATTGATACTTGGCAATACCTTTTTTTTATTCAAGGCATTCATCACTTCGCTGATGCGCAAAATAGAACTCCCCTCAAACGCATTAAGTATCGTCAGACCGTCCTCATCAATTTCATCTAAATACGGCTCAAAATCATTCTTCAGAATACGTTTGATAATGGTTTCACTTTCTAACAAAAAAGCTCCGGGAAGTGCCGCGCGCATCACATCACCTAAAGTGCACATATAGTAGTTAGCCATCCACTTCCAGAAATTCAGTTGCGCCAGATTAACAATAGGAATCTCGTCAAGAATTTGCTCAATTTCTTTAGCCTCGTAGATGCGTGGTTCTACTTGATGCACAGCAATGGCCAAGGCAGTATAAATCTTACTTTTACCAAAAGGAACCGCGAGCCGCATCCCTGGTTTTATAAAAGCATATTCGGCCTCACTAATGCGATAGGTAAACGCATTTTCGACTGGAATGGGTAAGATTACATCAACAAAATACACGGATGTAAAGATAAAAAAAAGGCTGTCTCAGAAATTAGAAACAGCCTTAGTTTTAATAGGAAGTATTGTTATTTTACTCGGTGCCAATATTGGGTTCTTCCGATGAGTGAAAAACCAATATAACCACGAACTTTTAATTTATCTGCGTTCTCTAGCTCGATAAGGCATTTGTATAATTTTCCGCTTTGCGGATCTAGGATCTTACCATCATTATACTCGTCTCCATCTTTCTCAAGACCTTTAATAATAACCAATCCATTAATAGGCTTACCTTTATCTGCTCCAGGACAATCTACACATTTTGCATCTTGACGATCTTTGTTTAAAATTTCAACAATTTTACCATAAACCTTACCATCCTGCTTGTAAATCTCAACAATAGACTTTGCGTCACCAGTCTCATCATCAATTGTCTTCCACTTTCCAGTTACATCTTGAGCAAAAACTCCTGCTGTGCACACAAGCATCATAATTAAAAAAGCGCTAATCTTTTTCATATTCGTTATTTAAGGGGTTAATAAATTTTTAATTCTTAATTAAAGTATATCAATAATAAGATATTTTCAACACTATTGAAATTAATTTGAAGATAATTGCGCTTTTTTATAATCTCTTCTGCGTTTTAGCCTGTACAAACTTGCATTGAGCTCAAAACCTAGCAACAATAAATTTGCATTCAGCCAGATGTAAACCATCATAATCAATAAGGCTCCAATAGAACCGTATAACTGGTTATACGTTGCAAAATTATTGATGTAAATCCCAAATAAATAGGTTGTCACAATAAACAAGATCGTCGTCAAGGTCGCACCTATTGATAAAAACCGCGTGTCTTTACCCTCTTTGGTTCCAAAATAATACAAGGTTGCCACTACAGTATAGATCAAAACGATCAAAGCGATATAACTTCCTAATTGGGAGATCCACAAATTATCTTCATTAACTATGCCGCGCCTTTTGAGTTCTGTAATGCTAAACTGCAAATAAAGCACAGCTATTACAACCAATAACAACAACAATGCCAACATTATAGATACTCCCAGAGCAACAGCATATTGCCTAAAAATACTGCGATTGGTAATGGAATGAAAGCTATACTCAAACCCCGTGAAAATCGCATTGACGCCGTTTGCCATTAAAAAAATAGCGAAAATCAAAGTGAATGATAGAAGTCCGCCACGCTGGTTCGCTGCAATATCTAAAAGAATCGGATCAAAAAACTCCTGTGTTTGCGGCGGTAGTAAGTTATTTATAAAAGATAGAAAGTCGCTTTGAAACCCGTTAATGGGAACATAAGGTATAAGGTTGAGCACAAATAAAAAAAACGGAAAAAGCGCCATAAAAAAGCTGAAAGCAATGGCACTGGCTCGTGTAGCAAAAGTACCCTTAAGGATGCCTATCGCATACATTTCCCAGAAATCGTACAACGACAACCCTTCAAAACCAGGAAGAATAATTCCTTTGGCCCACTTCACTACCGGGAGTAAAAATGGAATAGTTTTAAGCTTATCATCCCACTCTTCAGCCATTAAACTGCTTTTAAGCTTAAATCCATATTATAGACCGAATGGGTTAGCGCCCCGCTTGAGATATAATCTACACCGCATTTTGCATATTCGGCAAGCGTTTCTTCGTTGATGTTACCTGAAGATTCTGTAAAACATTGATCCCCTATAATCTTTACAGCAGTTTTAGTATCTTCATAATTAAAATTATCAAGCAATATGCGATACACTCCGCCTGCTTTTAAGATAGCATTCACTTCGTCAAGATCACGCGCTTCGACAATAATCTTAAGATCTAAATTATTACCGGCTAGATAGTTTTTTGTTTTTTCGATCGCCTGATCAATTCCACCAGCAAAATCGATATGATTGTCTTTGAGCATCACCATATCGTAAAGCGCAAAACGATGATTTTCACCACCACCAATCTTTACCGCCATTTTTTCTAAAGCTCTAAAACCAGGTGTAGTTTTTCTGGTGTCTAAAATTTTTGCTTTAGTTCCTTCTAAGAGCTTGGTATAGGCATTGGTTTTAGTCGCAATAGCACTCATTCGCTGCATTCCGTTTAAAACAAGGCGCTCAGCTTTTAAAATACTTTGAGAACTACCGGAAACATAAAGTACAATATCTCCTACTTTAACTTCTTCCCCATCCTGAATCTTCACCTCAACTTCAAGCTGATCGTCTACGTACGCAAAAACCTTCTGAGCAAAGGCAACCCCCGCGATTATGCCTTTTTCTTTAACTAAAAGTTTAGCCTTACCTGTTGCCGTTTCCGGAATACACGCAAGCGAACTGTAGTCTCCGGGACCAACATCTTCTCTAATGGCATTGGCTATTATTGCAGCTATTTCTTCATTCAGCTTTGCTTCAGAAATCATAAAGTCTAGTAATTTGTGCTTAGTTCTCGTTACAGCCGGTTAATTTACAACACCGGTGTGCAAATATCGTGAAGATATAGGCTTTTATAAAACACTCAAAATTGAAATGATGTAATTTTGAATTATGAATATAAAATTACTTTGCATAGGCAAAACCGATGATCGCAATCTTGAGTCGCTAATTTCGGTTTACACCAATCGTTTAAAGCATTATGTGAATTTTGAGCTCGAAATTATTCCTGATCTCAAGAAAACTAAAAACCTTTCGGAAGAACAGCAAAAAGAAAAAGAAGGCGAACTTATATTAAACAAGATCACGCCTCAAGACCAACTTATTCTATTAGACGAAAACGGAAAAGAGTTAAGCAGCGTAAAATTTGCCGATTATCTTCAAAAGAAAATGAACAGCGGCATCAAAACGTTAGTATTTGTTATTGGTGGGCCTTATGGTTTTTCTGAAGCGGTTTATGCCAAAGCTCAAGGCAAAGTTTCTTTATCAAAAATGACCTTTTCGCATCAGATGATTCGGCTTTTTATCACGGAACAAATCTATCGTGGCTTTACGATATTACGCAACGAGCCTTATCACCATCGTTAAGACTTGGCGCTTATAGGTACCCAAATTTCTTCCTCAGACTCTGGGTGCTCAGGCCCGTAGTACTTAGCTCCTAAACGCTCAAAATGTGCTCGATCATCGAGTTTATAATCTGATTGCGGTAACCACGTATCAAAAATATAATTAGAAGTTTCTACAAATTTCTTTACCGGACCAACGTGGGTGAATACAGCATAAAGTCCACCGGCAATGGTTTTGGTTTGCATTCCTTCGGGAACCAGATCAAAAGAGGTCACTTCAACCGCAGCCCAACGCTCAAATTCTGTTTCCCGATCAAAACGTTCAAAATTCATCCCAAAAGGATAGACCTGCATCGAGTAAAAGCCGGAGTCTATTCTATTTTTCACTTCTTTGTGCCTACTCATAAAGTCTTTCCACAGTGCGGCAGTATCATCAAATGAAAGTGTAGTCGTCAAACATTTACCAATGATCTTTCGTGGCTCGATTTCAAGTAATTCTGGCTGCATAGCGTAAATTTTTATGAATAGGTCTTAAAAATAAGAATTCTTTAACCCATCGAACAAAGAGCATTGATTATCCTTGGGAAAACTAATGTTATGAAACCAAGAAAACTAATCAAGAGATTTTTCCTATTCACAAGCGCAATGCAAGTAGGCTATTATGCGGTAGTTTATGCTGATAAGTATAAAGAAGATATTAAGCGTGTGGTCAAGAGATCTTAGGTTTACTCCGCAACCTCAAGTTCTAGTTCACGCTGTTTTTGTTGCTGTACGCGTTCTTCTTTTAATTTTTGACGCATTTGTTTGATGGTGAGCGTGCTTCCGTCGTGGCTCCATCCCGGCGGCCCAAAGGCATACATAAACTTATGTTTCAGCTTTGGTGAGCGCTTCATATCCTTCCAAATATCCTTGTACTCGTGGGTTAATATAACTAAAGGATTGTAGCTGTCCGGAGATTTTGTCACTCCATATTCAATCTCTATTTCCTCATCGAGTTCTTTAAATGTACCAAACATACGATCGAAAATATTCAAGAATCCCCCGTGATTTTTGTCCATATATTCCAAATTTCGGGCGTGGTGCACTTGGTGCATTGTGTGCGTATTGAAAATCTTATCAATAATACCCAGCTTCGGTACATATTGTGAATGCAGCTGAAATTGCCATAATGCTTCGATACCCAGACAGACCACGAGCATTTCTGGCGGAAAGCCTATAGCGACGATCCATACATAGAATAAGGGTTTGTAAAAAATAGTAAACCAGCCGTTTCGCACAGCGGTACCTAAATTGAAATTCTCTGAAGAATGGTGTACAATATGGGCTGCCCAAAAAAAGCGAACCATATGATTTTGTCGATGAAACCAGTAATATGAAAAGTCATCGGCCAGCTGACAAAGAATCCAGACGTACCAGGCATAGCCAAAGGATTCCCACCCAAAAATATTGGTGCGTACACCATCAACCACCGGATTAAAAATATCGTAAACCCAATTGAATAAAAGAATGACCGTAACAGTCTTGATCAACGGGGCTATTAAAGTAGACCCAATTCCCATCGTAAGGCTTGCTCCTAAATCCTTCCAGTGATAGAGTTCATCGTTATCGTGATGCTTGCTGTAAGTAAGCTCCACGAGGATCAGGCCTAGAAAACATGGCACTCCGTAAATCAACGGGTTTGTAAAATCCATAAAGTTGGTTTACTCGATAATCGAGATTTATATTTTTGAAACGATTTCCATCGGAAATTCTAGAAATACTTTAGGAATTTCTGATGGAACACCTATTAAAATCAGGCGTTTGTTCCAAAAATAACCTTTAGAAGGTACAAACCAAGAGAAATAAGGTTAAACCCCGAAAAATTGCGATAAATCGCCAAATTTGATCAGAAATTCACCTAAAACGAACTATTCTGAACAGATTTAAAGCTTTTTGGCTTCTTCCCAAAACACATCCATCTCACGTAAAGTCATATCGCGTAATGCTTTATTATTCTCTTTTGCTTTTTGTTCTAAGTATTGAAAACGCTTAATAAACTTCTTATTGGTACGCTCCAGAGCACTTTCGGCATCTACTTTTAAAAACCGCGCGTAGTTGATCATAGAAAACATCACATCACCAAATTCCGCTTCGATCTTCTCTTGATCTCTGGCTTCTACCTCTTCTTGCAGCTCTGCGAGCTCTTCCTGCAATTTCTCGAAAACCTGCTGTGGCTCTTCCCAATCAAATCCTACTCCGGCAACTTTATCTTGAATTCGGCTTGCTTTTACAAGAGCCGGCAAAGAACGCGGGACACCTTCTAAAACTGACTTTTTACCTTCCTTCAATTTTAGATTCTCCCAATTGCGCTTGACATCCTCTTCGTCTTCGACAGCAACATCGCCATAAATATGAGGATGTCGCGAAATGAGTTTTTCGCAAATCCCGTTAGCGACATCAGCAATGTCAAAATCTTCGGTCTCACTTCCTATTTTGGCGTAGAATACAATGTGAAGCAGCAAATCGCCCAGCTCCTTTTTTACTTCCTCAAGATCATTATCAAGAATCGCATCGCCCAGCTCATAGGTTTCTTCGATTGTAAGATGCCTAAGACTTTGTAAGGTTTGCTTGCGGTCCCAGGGACACTGTTCCCGAAGTTCATTCATAATAGTTAGTAATCTGTCTATGGCTTTAAGCTGGCTTGCTCTGTCATTCATAAGGCGATAATTTTATGATGCAATAGGTTGAAATAAAAAATCCTTCAGTAAAAGTACCGAAGGATTTCTATATTTTAGTTGTATTTGCGACTATTCTTCTTCGTCTGCTTTTGCAGTTTCAGCAGGCGTTTCAGTAGTTTCTAGTAAATCATTTGCCTGTAGCAAATTATACCACTGAATCACTTTTTTCATATCGCTTGCATATACACGATCTTCATCAAAATTAGGAAGCACATCAAAAAAGTATGCTTCTAACTCATCTTTAGCAACCTTGTGGCTAATCGCTTTCTCGCCGTTTTCTTTTTCAGCAATTTTAGCAAAAACATCGCGTAGAGGTGCCTCGCCATCTAAAGTATAAATAGAAATTTCTGAAAGCACACTCACGTTATGACGCAATCCTACCGGTATTTTTTTTCCGTCAGTTAATGATTCTGCAATAAAACCAGAACGCGTTTGCGCTCGCAAATGATATAATCCCGGTTTTCCTGAAATTGAAACTATTTTATCTAGACTCATAGTATGTATTTTATCCTTAAACGGATTTTTAAGTGGTTTATTCTAATTTTAAAGGCGGCAAATATCTAGGCTCTTTTTGAATTTTCAAAATTTAAACCGCCTGCAACATCTTTTTTAACGTCCTTTTTTTACTGCCGGAAATCGCATACGGTAATCTGCATTCACTTTTCCTTTACTAATCCCGGCGAGTTTACTTTTAATAATGCGCTTTTTAAGACTGCTCAATTTATCAGTAAACAAGATTCCTTCAATATGATCATACTCGTGCTGAATCACGCGCGCAAGCAAACCATCAAATTCTTCAACGTACTCGTTAAAATCTTCATCCTGATATTTGATCTTGATATTGGGACATCTAAACACATCTTCGTTAATCCCGGGAATACTTAGACAACCTTCGCTAAAGGCCCATTCATCACCGGTTTCTTCTAAAATCTGCGGATTAATAAACGCTTTTTTGAATGTTTTTAAACGCTCTTGTTCCTCATCAGAAAGATCTTCGTCGTCTGCAAAAGGTGTCGCGTCAACTACAAATAATCTAATCGCTTTGCCTATTTGCGGAGCAGCTAGCCCCACGCCACTGGCGCCATACATAGTTTCAAACATATTGGCTACAAGCTCCTTTAGCTCAGGATAATCTTGAGGAATTTCTACTGCTTTTTTGCGTAAAACCGGATCGCCGTAAGCAACTATAGGTAAAATCATGTTCTTGTGTTTAGTATAAATTCAGCCTATTGATACAAATAGGTTTGAAGTATTATTGTTGCGCTGATCTCGTCAAGAAGCGCTTTATTTTTTCGTTGTTTTTTCTTCAAGCCGCTGTCAAGCATCGTTTGCGCAGCCATCTTTGAGGTAAACCGCTCATCTACTCTTTTGATTGGAATTGAAGTAATTTTTTCTAAGCTTTCGCGAAATTTTAAAATCTCGGTCTCCACGTGAGAGGCTTCGTTATTCATGCGCTTAGGCTCGCCAAGGAGAATGAGTTCGACGTTTTCTTCAGAAAAATACTTCTTAAGAAAATCAAGCAGGTCAGTCGTGTTTACTGTTGTTAAACCGGAAGCAATAAGCTGAAGCTCATCGGTCACTGCGATGCCCGTACGTTTGGTTCCAAAATCTATTGCCAGTATGCGACCCATTTTGCTCAATACTCAAGAGGTTCCTTAAATAACTTATAGAACCCAAAATCGGCTTCCGAAAAGTTACCTGAACCTGCCTTAAAAATTTATTTTGGCAAAAATAAGATTTTAGATGCATATAGTATCAAAGGCCATAGTATTCTTTAGAACTTGAAAACCTCACCATTGGGTTTTGTGAATGCTGAATAAAGAAAACAAATGATGGTATTTTCGTTTTTTACACACGCCTAAACTATATTTGGAGCCGCAAAAATTTGGACTAATCAACAAAAACAAGTTTAGAATATGCAACAAGTTAAAAACCTTATTGAAGCAGCTTGGGAAGACAGATCGCTACTTTCAGATAAAGTAACTCAAGAAGCCATACGCGAAGTCATTGAGCTTATAGACGGCGGTACGCTGCGCGTTGCAGAACCTAAAGGTGACGACTGGCAGGTGAATGAATGGGTAAAAAAAGCAGTGGTGCTGTATTTCCCAATTCAAAAAATGGAAAAATTAGAAGTTGGTATTTTTGAGTATCACGATAAGATGCCCCTTAAGAAAGGCTATCAGGATAAAGGAATTCGTGTAGTTCCTAATGCTGTTGCACGTCACGGAGCTTTTATTTCTAAGGGTGTGATTATGATGCCTAGTTATGTAAACATCGGTGCTTATGTAGACGAAGGTACTATGGTTGACACTTGGGCAACCGTAGGAAGCTGTGCACAAATCGGTAAAAATGTACACCTAAGTGGTGGTGTAGGAATTGGTGGTGTGCTAGAACCTTTACAGGCAGCTCCTGTGATCATCGAAGATAACGCATTTATAGGATCGCGTTGTATCGTGGTTGAAGGTGTACGCGTGGGTAAAGAAGCGGTTCTTGGAGCCAATGTGGTACTTACTGCATCTACTAAGATCATTGACGTTACCGGTGATGAGCCTAAAGAAATGAAAGGTGCTGTGCCTCCAAGATCTGTAGTGATCCCAGGTAGTTATACTAAGAAATTTGCTGCAGGAGAATACAATGTCCCTTGTGCATTGATCATAGGTACACGTAAAGAAAGTACCAATAAAAAGACGTCGCTTAACGACGCGCTACGTGAGTATGATGTAGCTGTGTAGTTTTCTAAATGCAGAAAATGAAAATATTAGTGATTCAGCAAAAGATGATAGGTGACGTTTTAACGTCATCTATCCTTTTTAGGGCCATACGTGAACAATTTCCGGATGCTGAATTGCACTATTTAATTCAACCGCATACGTTACCCGTGGTTGAAAACAATCCGTATATCGATCATTTCATTTTTGATCATACCACCATCGAAGCTAAGAATGTTAGCCTTGCTGCTTTTGCAAAATATATAACGGCGCAAAATTTTGATTACATCATTGATGTGTATTCAAAACTTGGTAGTGCCTATTTATGTTTGCGAAGTAGCGCCAAAAGCATTGGTTATAAAAAATGGTATACGCAGTTTGTATACAACCAAACCATCAGCTACCTTAAAAAACCAAAAACAAATGCTGGTCTGGCAATAGAAAACCGCATGCGTTTGCTTCAAATATTACCGGGAAACTTTCCTGATTCGCTAAAGCCAAAAATTTATCTTTCTGCGGAAGAAAAGCAAAACGCACATCAGTTGTTGAAAGAGGCTGATGTAAATCTTCAAGCTCCGGTTTATATGATAGGATTGTTAGGAAGCAGTGCTTCAAAAACCTATCCTCTAGAATATCTCGCTGAACTCTTGAATGTTCTAATTACCGAAGAACCCGAAGCTCAAATTCTGCTTAATTATATTCCGAATCAAAAAGAGGAGGTCAACACATTTTTAGCGCATTGCAGCACGGCATTAAAAAGCAATATTTTCTCTAACGTTTATGCGAAAAACTTACGTGATTTTATTGCAGTCTTAGCTCACTGTAAAGCTTTGATAGGTAATGAAGGTGGCGCTGTGAATATGGCTAAAGCGCTTGACGTGCCTACGTTTGCTATCTTTTCTCCATGGATTGCTAAAGACGCTTGGGCCTTGTATGAAGATGATAGCAATGTTGCAGTGCATCTCAACGATTTTAAACCAGAATTCTTTCAGAAGAAATCAAATAAGCACCTAAAAAAAGAATCTAAAATGTTGTATCAGCAGTTTTCCCCAGAGCTGATTAAACCGCAGCTGGCTACGTTTCTTAGGAATCTTTCTTGATGCCAAAAGCCGTGTAGGTCTTACGCTGCAGTTTTGTTTCCTTTCTAATCACAGCATTTTTAACAAGCATTTCTTCCTTTACATAACCTCGAGCGTGATCAAGATGCACACAAACCGCGCTATAACGTATTTGCTTAGACTTTAAACCTTTATTAAAGAGGCGCTCGCCCAACTCGCGATCTTCTCCCCCATATTGCATACGCTCATCAAAACCATTAACTGCAAGTATATCTTGTTTCCAGCCGCTTGCGTTATGACCATTCCAGGTAGGTTTAGTTGGCGTGACGAGATTGAGAAATTTTGATTCAAAAGTTCCTGCAGATAGCTTTTTATTTTTAATGGAATTATTCAATCCTTGCGCTTTAAGCCATTTGAGATCAAAACAGTGCTGTTTCTTTATATCCTCTTGCGTGATCGCCTGAGAAATAGGCATAGGTAGTTTAAAGTATCCGCCGGAAAGAAAATATCCAGGTTCTTTATGTTTTAAATGTACCTGAACAAAATTGGCCTTCGGAATACAGTCTCCGTCAGACATTAAGATATATTCTGCGCTGCATGCTTCAACCGCCTTATTTAGAATAATTGTTTTCCTGAAGCCGATATCCTCGTGCCACACGTGAATTATTGGTCGGTCAAATAATGGCGATAATTGTGCTATCGCCTGTTTTGTTTCTGCACCAGAACCGTCATCTGCAATTACTATTTCAAAATCTTTAAAATCTTGATACGCGTATCCCCATAAGGTTTTCTTTAACCATTCAACGGAGTTATACGTGCTAATAATTATAGACACTTCAGGTTTTTGCTTCATAAATCAAAGAAAACAAATTTTATGTTAAAACCATATTTTAATTAGCTTTACGCAACACTTTCAGATGGAAAAACTCACAGCGATTATACCTGTTTACAATGAGGCGCATCATATTGAAGCTGCTATTCAGTCGGTTTTATTTGCTGATGAGATTTTAATTGTAGATTCATTCAGTACTGATGAAACGCTAAGCATTGCCAAAAAATTTCCTGTAAAAATTCTTCAGCGAGAATATGAGTATTCTGCATCTCAAAAAAATTGGGCGATACCGCAAGCAACCCATAACTGGATTTTTATTTTAGATGCTGACGAACGTGTCACACCGCAATTGCAAGAAGAAATTCAAAAAATACTTAGCAATCCGCCTCAAGATCTTGTGGGCTACTGGGTCTATCGCAACAATCATTTTATAGATAAAAAAATCAAGTACAGCGGTTGGCAAAATGATAAGGTTATTCGGCTTTTTAAAAAAAACTTTTGCCGTTATAAAGACCAACACGTTCACGCCGAGATCAGCACCAACGGGAAGCTTGATTATTTACAACATACGCTACAGCATTTTAGTTTTAGCTCTATCGAACAGTTTACCGCAAAACTCACCAAATATGCGGTGTGGCAAGCCAAAGATTACGATGCACGTACCGGAACGTTGACGCCTTATCATTTTATTGGTAAACCCGTGTGGCGCTTTATCAAACATTATGTGATCCAACAAGGATTTAGAGATGGCGTTCCCGGTTTGACCATAAGTTATCTACAGGCCTACGCGGTTTTTATGCGTTATGTAAATCTCTGGATTATTAGAAATTCAAAGAAAAACTGAGTTATTTCTTCCAGAATTTCACCTTCTTTTTAAAGGCTTGTTTTTTGGCAAAGTGATTTTGGAAATCCTCTGTAGCTTTCCACATAGCGGCTTTGGTTTGCTCCATATCGTAGTTTCCTACTCGGGCATATTCTTCGGCCATAATATCTACCATTTCTTTTTTCGGAGTCAAACGCGCAAAATTCTGAATACGCGTTTCAAAATCAAGCGGCTTGAATTCCATTCTATTTAGATCAACCAAATAAAACTCGTAACCATTTTCAGTAATGACGATCAATGTATTTCCGGCAGAATGGTCGAGAAAATGAATCTGCTTTTCGTGCATTTCATAGGTAAAACGCGTAAATGCTTTTAGTATCTCAATACGATCAGGAAAATGCTCTTCGTTAATCAAGGTTCTAAATGTGGCATCAGCATTCACCAGCTTACACGCATAAAAACTCTTTCCAAATAAGAGTCCGTTTGAAGCGATGCCATACCCAAGGGGAAACGGAGTCAAAACACCCAAGTCAAGCAATTTACAAGCATATTCATATGAGCGCTGGGCTTTGGATTTTCTAAAATACTGGTAGGCGATTTTATTCACAAAATTAGGCACCTTGAATGCTTTGATCGTGATCTGAGTGTCATCTAGATCAAAAATTTTAATCTGATTACGGTTGCCGTCTGCAAGAATTTTTCCTTCCTGCTCAAAATTCAAAAAGAACTCCTTTAGTTTTAAAAGATTATTTTTGACCGATTTGTGAACTGTGACTTTCATGAAGAAATTTAGAGTGCAAAAGTAGTTTTAATAAAACAAGTTCTCAAAAGCAAGGCTAAAGAATGAAACAGATTTTTCTAGAATCTCATAATATAAAAAATCAATTTTCGGGTTTAGGGCAGTTTAACTATCACTTGATCAAGGGTTTTTATCAGAATGCACAAAGCGATTTTAAATTTACCCTGCACAGCAATATTTCGGCAAAACTAAAAAGTGAATTTGGTACTCATTTTGACTATCAGCATTATTTTTCCTTTACACGTTATAAAGCGTTACGGCTTCCTTTTAAATATGATCTCTGGCATTCTTTAAATCAAAATACTAAGGTAGAGCCACGTTTTAAAATGCCGTATGTTCTTACTGTTCACGATGTACATTTTGCTGAAGGGCCTGATAGTAAAGACAAAACTGCTCGTATAAAACGTTTTGAAGCAAAGCTGAAACGCGCCGACGCTTTAGTCTACATCTCGAAGTTTGCGCGCCAAGCCACGCAGCAATGCTTTGATACTTCAGATAAACCGGAATATGTGATTTACAATGGCAACCCGATGCTTGACACTTCGATTCCTGAAGATTTCATTCCTGAGACAGCTCCAAAAAAACCTTATTTATTCACTATTGGCGAGTTTACTGCACGAAAGAATTTTCATGCCTTGATTGATATGCTTCAGCATTTACCTGATTATGAACTTATCATTGCCGGAAATTCTGACCGGCCTTATACCGAAAAAATAAAAGAGACTATCTCAAAAAACAAGTTACAGAACCGTGTTTACCTTCCCGGTAAAATTTCTGAAACGGAAAAAAAATACCATTTAAAAAATAGTGCGGCATTTGTTTTTCCGTCATTAAAAGAAGGCTTTGGTATCCCTATAATTGAAGCTTTGCGATATGGCACTCCAGTTATTACTTCAAACAACACTTCGCTTCCTGAAGTCGGTGGTGATTTTGCTACCTATTGGGAGCATTATGAGCCTGAATATATGGCTGAGAAAGTTCTTGAAGGTATTGCCAATTATCAAGATCAAAGCTTGATCAATGCCGGAATCGCGCACGCAAAATCATTTAATTGGAACACCACTGCAAAAGAGTATCTAAATGTTTACAGATCGGTCTTAAACAAATAACTTTGCACAACTAATTTGGGACGCCTGGCTATGAAAAAATACGATCAAAATATTCTTAACGAAGTAAATGAATCTCTTGGCGTGTTAAAACGCGGTGGTTTGTTGTTGTATCCAACAGATACGGTCTGGGGCATTGGTTGCGACGCCACAAACGCTAATGCTATCGATAAAATTTACGCACTTAAAAAGCGTAAGGAAAGTAAAGCCCTAATCTGCCTGGTAAGTGATATGAAAATGCTCAATCAGTTTGTTGAGGAAATTCCGGAGGTTGCTTACAACATCTTAAAATATGCATCTCAACCCACCACGATTATTTATGATAAGCCAATTAGAATAGCTGAAAATCTTGTGGGGGAAGATAACACTTTGGGAATTCGTATTGTTCAAGACGAATTTTGCCGAACACTGATTAAAAAACTAGGTAAACCTTTAGTTTCTACTTCGGCTAATATTAGTGGCGAAAAAACGCCTATGCGCTACCCTGAAATAAGCCAACCAATTTTGGAAGGAGTGGACTATATCGTAAATTTGCAACGCAAACATTTGTCGACCAAATCTTCAACGATCATTAAGTTGAGTAATGACGGTCAGGTCAAGATTTTACGTAAATAATACTCCATGCCAGTTCCTAATTTTCCGGAAGCTTTAAAGCCGAAAATCTTTGAGGTGATCACTCAAGCTTCGGAAGAATTAAACCTTGAAACCTATGTGATAGGTGGTTATGTTCGCGATTTTCTTTTAAAAAGAGGTTCCGCAAAAGATATTGATATTGTTGCCGTAGGTAGCGGTATCGAACTTGCCGAAAAAGTGGCTTCCCTTCTACCTCATAAACCTAAAGTTCAAGTTTTTAAAACGTATGGAACCGCCATGTTGCGGGACGGTGATATTGAAGTCGAATTTGTAGGCGCTCGCAAAGAGTCTTACAATGAAAACAGTCGGAATCCGGTAGTTGAAAACGGCAGTCTTGAAGACGATCAAAACCGTAGAGATTTTACTATAAATGCGCTTGCTCTAAGTCTTAATAAAAACACTTTAGGAGACCTTGTTGATCCTTTTGATGGGATTGTAGATCTTGAACGTGAGATCATAAGAACGCCGCTTGATCCAGATATAACCTACAGTGATGACCCGCTGCGTATGATGCGTGCTATACGGTTTGCCACTCAACTCGATTTTACGATCGAACGCAAATCACTCGAAGCGATCTCGGCAAATAAAGACCGCATAAAGATCATCACTAAAGAACGTATTGTAGACGAACTACATAAGATTATGCTGAGTAAAACACCTTCTAAAGGGTTTTTACTGCTCGAAAAAACAGGATTACTGCCTTACATTCTTCCGGAATTGACTGCACTAAAAGGCATTGAAGAAAAAGAAGGTCAAAAGCATAAAGACAATTTTTACCACACCCTAGAAGTGGTTGATAATATTTCCGAAAATACTGAAGATCTATGGTTACGCTGGGCTGCGCTGCTTCACGATATTGGTAAAGCGCCTACAAAACGTTTCCATAAAAAGATCGGGTGGACGTTTCACGGGCACGAATTTGTAGGTTCAAAAATGGTTTTTAAACTTTTTAAACGTTTAAAAATGCCATTGAATGAAAAAATGAAATTCGTTCAAAAGTTAGTTTTGATGAGTTCGCGACCCATCGTTATCGCTGAAGATTTTGTCACTGATAGCGCCGTACGTCGCCTTATTTTTGATGCCGGCGATTATCTGGAATCGTTGATGACGCTTTGCGAGGCAGACATTACGACTAAAAATCCTAAGCGCTACCGAAAATATCATAACAACTTCAAGACGGTGCGACAAAAGATCGAAGAAGTTGAGGAGCGTGATCACGTGCGTAATTTTCAACCACCGGTAAGTGGTGAAGAAATTATGAGCACATTCGACTTACAACCTTCAAAGGAAATCGGGATCATCAAAGAAGCGATTAAAGAAGCGATTCTTGAAGGAGAGATCCCTAATGAATATGAAGCCGCCCACGCCTTTATGTTGAAAAAAGGTGATGAGTTAGGTCTGGAAGCTGTAAAAAGTTAATTATTCAATACGTTTAAAATCGTGTATAGAAAATCTATTATTGTTGCTCTGGTTCTGATTTATCTGGTTATAATTGCCGGAGCTGTAGTACGAATGACCGGTAGCGGAATGGGTTGCCCCGACTGGCCAAAATGTTTCGGATACATCATTCCTCCTACTTCTGCAACTGAATTAGAATGGACTCCCGGAAGAACCTATGAAAAGGGTCAGGTGATCATTGTTGAAGAAACCTTGCGCGTGGCAAAATCAGACTTCACTACTACTGAAACCTTCAATCCTCAAAACTGGAACGGTTACGAAAAACACGATTATGCCATTTTTAATCCGTGGCACACGTGGATTGAGTATATCAATCGCCTATGTGGAGCGCTCGCCGGATTGGCATTTTTAGTGATGCTGGGTGCTGCAATTTTTAAAGAACGTAAGCGTAAGCGCATCTTACTTTCCCTTTTTGCAGTATTCCTCATCGGTTTTCAAGGATGGGTTGGGGCAACTGTGGTCTACTCTGTGCTTTCTCCAGTGCGCATCACGATTCATATGGTGATCGCCCTGCTCATTGTGGCGCTATTGATTTATATGCTCTATGAATCGTCTAAAATCAAACACAAGTATACGTTTGACAAGGCGTTTAGAAATGGAATGAGTATCGCTATTGTACTTACAATGATCCAGATTATACTGGGTACTCAGGTACGGCAGCATATTGATGAGCAAGTAGATCTTGTAGGCTATGCTGCAAAAAGTTTGTGGCTAGATAATCCTGAAATCACTTTTTACATTCACCGCTCCTTCTCTATTATCGTATTTCTCTTGAATGCGTGGTTGTTTATACGCACTAGAAAATTGAATCTAGGACACCGCAGTTTCAATTGGGTGGTTCTTTTAATTTTAATCGAAATTGCGACCGGAGTATTGATGAATTATTTTGAATTTCCATTTTTGACGCAGCCGATACATTTGGTTGTCGCTTCGGTTTTATTCGGAATTCAATTCTATATTCTGCTTACAGCAACTCGAAAAGAAAAAAGTATAGACATTGCTTAAGCTTTCGGCTAAATTGTATATTCGCCGCCCTTTTTTTAGATAAACCATCAAGGGCAGCTTTATGAAACATTGCTTGGAAACTAGTTTTCAATTTCGAGTCGTCCCTGAGCTATAAGGAAGAAGAATTAGTAAACCCTCTGACGGTTGCAACAAAAAAGCTTTTGGCTGAAAATCATGAAATTTGCTCATTTTTTTTCGGCCTGTATATTTAAAAAACACACTTAATAATTAAGAAAATAGATTTTAGTTATTTACTGCTATTACCTATTTTGAAGTTATAAATTTGCCTAAAAATAAGCTTATGATTTATCGTTTCCGCGTCATCCTGGATACTGAAGAAGATATCTTCAGAGACATTGAAATCGAACAGCAAGCCACTTGCGAAGATTTTCATAATACCATCACGCAAAGTTTTGGATTTGATGGCACCGAGATGGCTTCATTTTACATCAGTGATGATGAATGGCGTCAGGGCGAAGAAATTCCGCTTTTTGATATGAGCGAGTCTGATTTGCCCTTGCGTATGATGAATGAGACCTTGCTCGAAGATGTACTTTCTGAAGATCAAACACGTCTAATCTACGTGTATGACTTTTTAAATTTGTGGACGTTTTTTGTTGAATTGGCTGAAATTGCAGAACCTCAGGACGGAGTTTCTTACCCTAATTTGATGTATGTACACGGTCAGATTCCTGCAGAAGCGCCACCGGCAGATTTTTCTGGAGACGAAGATGATTTTGATGAGGACGCCCCTTTTGCTGATGATGACGATGATTACGATATTGAAGATTATGAAGGTCTGGACTTTGATGAAAACTGGAATTAAGTGCAATTTCTATTAGATTTTACACCCAGACATCTCCTTTTTTAGCTTCTAAAATCTAAACAAACACCACAATGATCAACTTATATTCGGCTCAGATCGAGTCGCTTTCAATACATAGAATTGGCAACAAAAGCCGTAATGAAGGTGCTTTTTTATCTAAAGAACGGTATCACCTCAATGATGAGATCACCCCATTGATCAAGGAGTTTTTCTTTAAACCTTTTCGGGATAAAGAAGAGAATTACTATCAGTTTGTACACGAAGCTGATCTAGAATTTCACTCGTTATCTAACCTTGCTGCATCGCTTTTTAACGATCCCAGACAATCTCACGAGATTTCTATAGAGATCGCTAAATTATTGTACGAGCAATCCAGTCACCCGCATATCAAACCCGGTGAAGTTTATGTCGCACATATTGAAAATGCGATGATGGATAATGAAAAGGTTGATGCTATTGGTATTTTTAAATCTGAGCTTAAACAAGATTTTCTGCAGTTTCAAGAAGGAGAAACCAACCTGCAAATGCATCTGGAACAAGGTGTAAATCTGAGCAAACTAGACAAAGGTTGCCTCATTTTTAATAAGAATGCTGAAAATGGTTACAAGATTCTTTCTATAGACTCCAACCGATATGATACTAAATACTGGCTAGAGAACTTCTTAGGCGTTGACATTCTCGCTGACGAAAACTTTTACACCAAAAAGTATTTAAAGTTCTGTCAGGATTTTGCTAAAGACGTGGTGTTGCCTGCTGAAGATAAAAAAGAAGAAGTGATGTTTATGAACCGTGCAGTGAATCACTTTGCCAAAAATGACGAGTTTGTAGAGCAAAACTTTATGAACGAAGTAATGGAAAATCCGGCGCTGATCCCTGAGTTCAATAATTATAAAATGGAGAAGGCTCCGAAATATAAAATTGAAGATCTAACTACATTTCCTATTTCAAACACTGCCGTTAGTGGCGCGCGCAAACGCATTAAAAGTGTAATCGAGCTCGACACTAACGTTCAGATCAAGCTAGATTTTGTGAACCCTGAAAGTGCTGAGAAGTTCGTAGAAAAGGGTTGGGATGAAGAACGCCAGATGTACTATTATCTGGTTTATTTCAATAAAGAACAAAAGAGTTAGACAACTGTTTACTGTAAACATAAAAGCCGAATCTATTCAGATTCGGCTTTTGTGTTTTATGATTATCCCAGTTCCTTTACTTGCTCTTGATAACTTTTAATACGGTCGCGTAGTTTTGCAGCTTCCATAAAGTCAAGTTCTTTTGCTGCTGCTTCCATTTGCTTGCGTGTATCTCGTATGAGCTGCTCTAATTTAGGTTTACTCATATACGCAGTATCGGGCTCGGCGGCCATATTCGTCAGCTCTTCAGCCTCAAACTTGAACTTCTCTTTTTTGGCAAGAGCATTATCCAAGGACTTCTTAATCGCCATTGGTTTAAGTCCGTGCTCTTCATTGTAAGCTATCTGTTTCTGACGACGATATTCTGAAGCATCTATGGTTTCTTGCATACTCTGCGTAATCTTATCTGCATACATTATCGCCAGACCATTGATATTTCGAGCTGCACGACCAATGGTTTGCGTCAACGATCTATTGCTACGCAGAAAGCCCTCCTTATCAGCATCTAGAATGGCTACGAGAGAAACTTCCGGAAGGTCCAAGCCTTCTCTTAAAAGGTTCACACCTACCAAAACATCAAAGATTCCCTTACGCAGATCAGACATAATTTCTACACGTTCCAGCGTATCTACATCAGAGTGAATGTAGCGCGTTCTGATATCCACACGCGTCAAATATTTGGTTAATTCTTCGGCCATGCGCTTGGTGAGCGTGGTGACTAGAGTACGCTCATCTTTTTCTACGCGCTTCTGAATTTCTTCGATCAAATCATCGATCTGATTCAAACTTGGGCGCACTTCAACCACCGGATCCAGCAGGCCTGTTGGTCTAATAATTTGCTCTACATAGGTTCCTTCAGACTTTTGTAATTCGTAATCAGCGGGAGTCGCACTCACATAAATCACCTGATTCTGCAATGCCTCAAACTCTTCAAATTTCAACGGACGGTTGTCCATCGCAGCCGGAAGCCTGAATCCGTATTCTACCAGATTTTCCTTACGGCTTCGGTCGCCCCCATACATTGCGCTAACTTGAGAAACCGTTACGTGACTTTCGTCAACGACCATCAGATAATCATCAGGAAAATAATCAAGCAGGCAGAAGGGTCGCGTACCCGGTTCTCTTCCGTCTAAATAGCGCGAATAGTTCTCGATACCGCTACAATAACCCAATTCTCTGATCATTTCGAGATCAAAATTGGTTCGTTCTTCCAAACGTTTGGCCTCAAGATGCTTTCCTATTTCTTTAAAATAATCCACCTGCTTGACCATATCAAAACCAATCTGATCTATGGCGTTTTGCAACACATCCGGACTCGTAACAAACATATTTGCCGGATAAATATTCAGACGATCGTACTTCTCTAAAACCTCGTTGGTCGTCACATCGAAAGCTTCGATCTCCTCGATCTCATCACCAAAAAAATGCACTCTAAATGCGTGATCATCATATCCCGGGAAAATATCAACCGTATCTCCTTTTATGCGGAAATTTCCCCGGTTAAATTCTGCTGTGGTTCTACTGTAGAGACTTTGAACCAATCGTTTTAAAAGCTGCGTTCGTGAGATCACCATATCGCGCTCCAAAGCGATCACATTTTTTTGAAATTCCACAGGGTTACCGATACCGTACAAGCAAGAAACCGAAGCCACTACGATAATATCACGGCGTCCCGAAAGTAAAGACGAAGTGGTGCTCAAACGCAGTTTTTCGATCTCTTCATTGATGGATAGATCTTTCTCAATATATGTTCCTGAAGTTGGGATATACGCTTCCGGTTGGTAATAATCGTAATAGGAAACAAAATACTCAACAGCGTTATTCGGAAAAAACGCTTTAAACTCACTATACAACTGTGCTGCCAAGGTTTTATTATGAGCCAAAACCAAGGTTGGTTTCTGTACTTCTTGCAACACATTAGCCACCGTAAAGGTTTTACCACTACCCGTTACCCCTAACAAGGTCTGATAGCGTTCGCCGGCATCAATGCCTCCCACCAATTGCTCGATCGCACTGGGTTGATCTCCCGTTGGTTTAAATTCTGATTGTATATTGAATTTCAAAATATATCTGATTTGCGTGCTTGAATGCACGATTTTAGGAAAAAGTAATCCTGTAAAATTAAACTATTTAAAAGTCAGAGTAAAGCTTGTAATTCTTAGGATTCCCTTAAAATTAGCTTTAGCGTTTAAGCGTAAAATGAGATTTGAACAGGCGCCCGTCTTCGAGTAGTACACTGAACCAGTAATCATCTGCAGGTAAGTTGGTACCACTAAAAGTGCCATCCCAACCTTGTCCTAGCGGATTCAATTCTTTAAGCAATTTTCCGTATCTGTTAAAAATACGAATTACGGTACCGGGCTGAACCATTGCGTTAATTCCCTGCACTTGCCAGAAGTCATGGTAACCATCACCGTTAGGCGTAAAATATTTTGAAAAGCCAATGATGCTAAATTCCTGCGCTATTGCAGTACATCCATTCTTAGAGCGCACATACAGGGTATGAAATCCCGGCGCAAGACCGTCAAAATATAGATCGTCTTGATACGGGCCTATTTCGTCATCTAAAGCGACTTCATATGCGCCATTCCCCGAAAGGGTGATCGTAGCCGTGTTGTTTTCGGTTGCATCAGTCACCTCGATATTTTCTATGATCGGTATTTCTTCTTCTACAATGGTTATGGTTGCCTCTCTGTAGCAGCCGGTATTTACATCTGTCACACGCAGTGTATGATCTCCCGGTAAATTAGTTTCAAGATAAGGTGTACTTTGTCCTTCCGGGAACCACTCATAGCTGTATGTTCGGGATGCATCGAGATTAGTATAATCGGGACTATAGGTTTGGGTTTCCGGAAAAGAAGCGGCACAATATATCGCTTCAGAATCTAATGAAAAATCAGGTCGAGGTATTAGGTTCAACTCTACCGTGCTAATCGCAAAACACGCATTATTGTTCTCCACGCGTGCAAAGACAGTCTCATTATATGCTGTCTGATTGGTATACAATTGTGGAAGCTCTAAAGCTGAATCTTCAAGCAAAGCTGCTTCTTCTGTGGGGTAATAATGAACATCATAACTGCCGGTTAGTGCGCCTAAAACTTGTGCATCTGCCTGAGAAAGATCAAACTCGGCATAGCCGGTATCATTTAAATCACATCCCTCAAGAAGTGCAGTGTTTGCGGTAGTACTACTAACTTGCAAGTCAATTGTATTTATGATAGAACAACCAGCCGGATTGGTGATCCGTGCATAGACGGTTTCAACGGGCGTGGTATTCTCATAACCTATGGGATCAATCGGATTGCTGCTAGTGTTCGCATCTTCAATCGTCTGGTAGTAAGCTACTTCAAAAGTGGTATCGCCACCGGTAAGCGTGCTTTCAACTTCGGTAAGGTTGAATATACTTAAACCATCTGCGGAAGCAGCATCTTCGCATTGTATTAACGAAACCCCAGAAACTGTTGGCGGATACGCATAGTACGTAACTTCTGCCACCCCTACTTTTTCACAACTACCGTCATTAGGGTCTAAACGAAATTCATAAGTTTCTGTATATGGTAAGCTTGCTGCGACCGGCTGTCGTATAGACAGCTGATTGCTTGTGGCCCCCGGAATGAGCACGTCATCTCGATACCAAGAATACGATGCTCCTGAAACCGGATCATAACCCAAAACGTAATTATCACCATCACAAAGCGATAATTCTGTTGAACTAAGGTCATTTTGAATAATGTCTAATTCATTAAACAATGACTGGTTAAAAGGCGGCAATCCCTGATAACTGATGCCACTGCCTAAATTCACTGCACGATCATTATAACTTGCCGCAAGCCCTGCCGCATTGGGATTTTCAATAGCTCCTAAATAGTTGAGTCCTTCGGTGTAAGATGCGCTCAGCGCTCTATAAATTTTACCATTAGGCGCGAGTTGCAAACTTCCTCTAAAATATCCGCTTTCATTTAAAGAAACTTGACTGCCACTGATGTTAGCAGCTTCTAGATCATACTGAATCAATGAGGAAAAATGATTTCCCGCTCCTAGTTCAGTATCAGCATTGTTTGAACTTGCTGAATATAAATATTGATTATTGGGTGAAAATTCAACGCCGTAGGCAGCATAATTACTTCCGTTAATCGTTAGGCGTTGTGTATTGAATACTTGACCACTTTCTGAGTCAAATTCGGCTAAATACAAACCATCTGAAGCGTTAGCAATCGCAAGCTTGGTCCCATCTGGAGAAAACTTCAAATTTCCTCTGGGATCATTGGAGTTAAAACCGGCATTAGAACGCACCGCAGTTGTGTTTAACCCGGCTGAACTTAGCTGGTAAGCATAAAACGTATTAACTGTGGTTTGCGTACCCGATGCCGATGATAAGGTAACTAACCACACGCTGTTATCATCACAACTTTTAATTACAGCGCTTAACTTTTCAGCAGCATAGTTTAAAAGTCGAGTATTTTTATCTCTAACTATTCCATCAGGATTTGCAGTAAAATCGACTATAGAATAATTAACTCCTTGATGCACCTCTCCTACGCGTGTTACGGCATCTACGGTAAAAATGTAATAGATCCCAGGCGTATCGGGTTGCGGTATTATAAGTGCTGATTGTGTGCTTGAAGAATTGCCAAAAAGACCGGTCCCGTTTTGTAAAATACTGTGATCGCTACCATAAACGGTTGATCCATCGGTATAAAACAATAAGTTTCCGTCATCATCAGAAATAGATGCACAGCCTTCTAAGGTATACAAGCTACCATCGGTTAATGCTCTTGGTGTCCCGGAACTAAAATTTAAACCTGCACCGCCGCCAAAATACCAGTTATTCGCTTGTCCTTGAGATCGGGCAACACTCCCCAGTAGCAGTCCTATAAGTCCAAAAAGTATAAGTTGGCGCATTAACTCAATTCCTGATTAATTAAATAGGACCACAATTTAATGTATTAAAAATGCTTACCGAAGAACTATCGATATATCTTATATTTTTTCGGTTTAAGCTGAAAATGCTTTTGAGGAACGCTTCGATTTCTAAAGGTCACGTTTCATCAATAATCTATAGGCGCCGTAGATAAACAAGAAAATCCATACCGAAACTATACCAACTTCATACCAATGCACCGCGTAATCTATTTGAATATCTGCCTGTAATTGATTTGCGGCAGTCTCAATAAAATTCAACCGTTGAAAAGGTAAATTGATCAGATTTTTCATCGCTTCCAACGGAAAGAATTGCACGATTGCATCTGCTGTTTCAGCATTTATTTGCCAACGTAGAATTCCGTAAAGAATGTTTTCAAAGATCCACCACACAAATAAAAAACCTAACGCGAACGCCGAACGTTTCACTAAAACCCCCAAGAAAAGGCAGAATGAAAAGAACCCTACCAGCTTGAAGAAGTATGCCAATAAAAATTCCATCTCTCGGGTAACGATGCTAAATTCAGTATAATCAGAAAACGAGTAGCCCAAGATCAATGTCATCACAAAAATGAACAGCGTAGATAAAGCAGCAAATGCGATCACCGTATAAAACTTAGACAGCATAAATTCTTTCTTGCTCAAGCCATCAATTAAATTTTGCTTGAGCGTTCTGTTGCTATATTCATTAGAAATCATAGATACGATCACGATCGCCAGGAAAAACTTTAGCGTAGCCGCAACCCAAGTATTAAAATGCCAGATAAAAGGGAAATTAAAAATCCCCTGATCTGCAATACGAATCTGAAAATCGCCCATATTAAATTCTATCGAAGCGATAAGTGCAATAAAAGATAAGATCACAAAATAGGCGATGCTCAGTACTTTTGAAGAGCGACTGTGTTTTAATTTGTAAAATTCTATAGTGAGTAATCGTAGCATAAAATCTTAGTTAAGGTTGGCAGTAAGTTGTAAAAATTGTTCTTCAAGACTTTCTTTCCGCTTGACTAAATGGGAAAGCACAATGCCTTGTGTAAAAAGAAGCGTATTGAGTTCTTCGGCTGTAAGCGGATTTTCCAAAAATGCGGTTACGAGTCCGTTTTCTTCTTTTACTGAAGCAAAATCTTGGTGACGTTCTAGAACTTGAATAAGCTCAGTTTGCTTTTCACAACGCAATTCAAAGAAGCCGTGACTTGCGTTCAACTCATCTACCGGTCCTGCATACAGTTTCACTCCTTTTCTAATGATCACGACATGCGAACACACTTTCTCAACCTCATCCAGTAAATGTGAAGCGAGCAAAATCGTGGTACCACCACTAGCGATGTTCTTTATGATCTCTCGTATTTGGTGAATTCCCTGAGGATCTAAACCATTTGTTGGTTCGTCTAAAATTAAAATCTCAGGATCATTTAAAAGCGCTGAAGCGATTGCCAAACGCTGCTTCATTCCCAAAGAAAATGTACTGAATTTACTGTCCTTACGATCCAGAAGGTGAACGATCTCTAGCTTTTCTTCAATCTTACTTGGATCAACATCTTTAATGGTGCACACCAACTCCAAATTTTGAGCAGCGGTCATATACGGGTAAAAATTAGGACGCTCGATGATCGCTCCTACTTTTTTAAGCGCATTGTGGGTGGTGTCACTTCCGTCAAACCATTTAAAGGTTCCCGAAGTTGCATTAACCACATTGAGTACCATTCCTAAGGTTGTTGATTTCCCACTTCCGTTTGGGCCTAAAATGCCGTAAACATTGCCTTTTTCAATAGTAAAACTCAGGTCGTTTACCGCTTTAACCTTTCCGTAATGTTTGGTGAGATTATTTAGTGTAAGAATTGTTTCCAAAAGCGTATTTTTAGAATTAACGTTCCCTAACAAGACGGTTTAGCTTATGTTTTGTTACATCACATTAGTACCTTTACATCAGAATCACGTTAGAAAATCAGTAGTTTTTCTTTATCAAATTCATCAAAATTGCCTGCTATGGAAGATAAATTAATGTCTCGTAAAAAGCCTACGTATCCCATTGGAGAACGCTTAGAAGAGTATTTGAACAAATACAATCGTTTGACGCAAATACCTGTTTTTTATGACGACCTTTTGCGGTTTTCCGGCGGAATAAATATATATGATAAAAATGATAAAGACACTTTATGGATCAGTGTCTACTACCCGGAACACGAACGTAAAGAAATTGAAGAAAGCCTAAAACGCGTGTATGCGATTTTACATTCTGACGGAAACGAGAATGTGCTTCCTTTTTTAAGTGTGACAGCGATTGATTATTGTACGTTTGGAAACTCGAAGCCTTTCCGTATAAAAGTCAATAATATTTTTAATGATAACTACACCTATTTTTACGTAAAAAAAGCTGACGCCAGTCGTATTTATGGACTGGATCTCGAGCATATTTTATCACCTAACCGTATTAACTTTTTGGTCTATAAAGACACCTTAATCGAAGAACATATCGTGGGTATTCCCGGAGATGTTTTTATTTCTGATTATCTCGAAGAATGTGATGATGTGGGTAAAGCGCAGTTGGCTAAAGAATTTGTAAAGTTTAATGAACGTTGTATGATCTTGTTATTGGGAGATATGCGCTCGTATAATTATGTCGTGATCCCAACCCACGACTTTGATCATATTAAATATAAAATACGCGCTATAGATTTTGACCAGCAAGCTTACGAAGGAAATTTTAAAGTCTACAAGCCGCACATTTTTAAGGAAAACTTCAGAATGGTTGAGTTAGTTTCTAACCGCCTACGCGATAAATCTATTGAGCAATATCGTGAGGAAGAACGTGCGGTTCTCGCTAAGAGAATTATCACTTCAAAAAACAGACTACGCCGACTTTTAAAATGTATGACGCACGATAACATTTCTACCGAAGAAAATCTGAAAGAATTACGCAGTCAGTTGTACGATTACACTATGGATATGAAATTTAAACGGGCCAAGTCTATGGGACAAATCGTAAAAACGGCTTTAGCCTTTGTTAAACGAAACTACGAAGATGTAAGTATGAAGCGTATTATGGAGGCGAGATACTAATTAATAAGATTAACGTATTCTTGGTAATAACGTCGTCCTAATTCTCTTTGACCTGAAGCATCGTAATGAATCTCATCAACTTCGTTATTATTTTTTTCAATTACGAAAGGTAAGTTTGGATCAACATAACCTACGTTTTTAATTCTCAATCTTGTGTTCTGTAAAATTAATTGTTGATCTATTCTCTTCTGGTTTTTATTCACCCAGTAAGGAACCATTCCTCCTAGAATAAATGGTAACTCTTTATCTCCCAAATCTTCTCTGATATCTTCTATAAAATGATCTAAATTTCCCTGAAAGTTTGATTGGCCAACATCTGATTCTCCTTGATGCCATAAAACAGCGAGTAATCTATTATTTGAATTTTTCTTTAGAAGATAATTTACTCGCATTACAGCATCCTCATACAAATAGTCTCCTTTATTCCATTGATTTGCCCTAAAACTACTTCCACCATAACCACACGGAACGAGTAAAACTTTATTTTTAGATAACTTACTATTAACAAGCTCTTTTGCGAAAGTTAAACCAAAACCTATTTTAGCATCACCTTTAGTATGATGGTCTAACGGTTCTATTGCTCCAATTAATTTTAGATCGTTATCCCCAAACCTTCCTAATTGATATATTGAATCATGGGGTGCGTCAGTAGATTTATCTAGACCTGACCCATAATGGGTGTTTGATTGGCCTGCAATTAATACAACATCAAAGGAGTCATCTTCAAGGTCAAGCGTTTTGAACTCATTAATGGTTCTATCATCAGAAGTGCAAGAATTAAAAACAACACAAAAAGTAATTAAGCCTAAAATTTTTTTCATATCACCTGCTAATACAAAATAGGTTTAAACTGTGTTTCTTCATCTTCATCCTGACCGTATTTTGCAAAATTGGTGGCTGTTTCTATCAAAGCCAAGTGAGAATACGCTTGAGGGAAATTCCCTAGTAAACGTTTCGTTTTAAAATCAATATCCTCACTGAACAAGCCTAGATGGTTGCTATACGACAACAACTGATCAAAGTACTTTATCGCTTTTTGCTTCTGTCCTACTTTATATAAACTATCAATAAACCAGAATGTGCAAATGGTAAAAGACGAACTCGGTTCACCGAAGTCATCTTCATTTTTATAACGGTACATCAAACCATCTTTGCAGAGTTCTCGTTCGGTGGCTTCTACGGTAGATACAAAGCGAGGATCTTTAGCGTCAATAAAGCCATATTGCTCCATTAGCAGTGTCGATGCATCCATATCTTTTGAACCGTAATACTGTGTGTAGGCCTGCATATCCTCATTCCAAGCGTTGTCATGAATTTCGTCGTGAATTTCCTTACGCAACACATCCCACTCTTCAAGATGGCGTCTTCGGTTTAAGACTTCAGCAATTTTAATGGCGCGGTCAACTGCCACCCAGCAAAGCAATTTTGAGAAGGTAAAGTGACGATCTTCGGTGCGCAATTCCCAAATTCCTTTATCGGGTTCTTGCCAATGACGCTTAACGATTTTTACAATTCCGAGAACCACCGTCCACAGCTCTTCGCTGTTTTCAAGTGTTGTTTCAAACTGAATGAATTGCTGATAGATCACTTCCATCAGAATTCCGTAGATATCATTTTGCTTTTGAACGTAAGCTGCATTACCAATACGTACCGGTGCCGAATTTTTATAGCCTGAAAGATGATCTAGAGTATGCTCTGTAAGTTCTTTTTCTCCATTGATACCATACATAATTTGCATTTTCTCATCTTTATCAGGAAGTGTATCTATAATAAATTGAAGAAAATTCTGTGCATATTTAGTATGTCCTAAATTAGAGATCACCCGAATTACCATTGAAGCATCACGCACCCAACAAAAACGATAATCCCAGTTGCGGACTTCGCCTATAGTTTCGGGTAATGAAGTAGTCGCAGCAGCGAGAACGGCTCCAGATTTCTCAAACGTAAGCGCCTTTAAGGTAAGCGCGCTACGCATAATTTCGTTTTGATATAAAGGATATTTTGTGGTCGCTTCACTCCAGTTCATCCAGTATACTTTAGTACGCTGAAACTTCAAATATGCACGGTCTAGCGTTTGCTCCATCAGTTTTTCATGATAAGACATCAAGAGAAAAGCATTGCCGTCCAGGGTTATTTCTTTCTTAGTGAGGATAACTTCCTTTTCTAGATTGGTATACAAATAAAGGGAATCGTATTTCCCTTCATTAGTATAACTTTCTATGTATTCCCCTTTGTTGACCGTGATGGTTTCGGTGCTGGCATATTCTAGTTTGGGATCGTAATTACACACAAATTTAGGCGCACCCTTAACTAATCGTATAAACCGAATAATGTCTGGTGGGGCGTAAAAAGAGCCGCTGCGCTTTTCATATCTAGGCATAAAATCAAACACCTCAAAAGCATCGGTACCATTATCGTACATCGTGCGTAAGATATTGGTTTGCCACATATATTGCTGGGTAATGGTATAAGCGTCACTGACCTCAAAACTCTGTGAACCTCCTTTTTCTTCATCTAAAAGTTTAGCAAAAACCGAAGGTGAATCAAAAATGGGCAGACAACACCAATCTAAAGAGCCTTTGTCTGAGATGAGTGCTGCACTCTTGCAGTTGCCTATAATTCCATAATTCAAATTGTCCATAAGGGAATAAAAATTCTAAAGTTCTATTAAACGTATAGCTTAACCGCTACGATTTTCCGAAATTTAAGCAATCACAAAAAATCTAACCCTCCGATTACCTGTTTTTATGAGTAAAACTATCATTATTTCAAATCGACTGCCTTTACAATTACAAATTGACAATAATACCATCAAAGCGACTCCAAGTGTAGGTGGATTAGCAACCGGAATGAAATCTGTACATAGAGACAGTAACGGTGTCTGGATCGGTTGGACCGGTCTGACCGAAGAAGAAACGCCAGAAGAACTGGTAGAGGAGGTTGTCGCTGCCGCAAAAAAAGAGCAATGTGTACCCGTCTCACTTACTGAAAAAGACATTGATGGTTTCTACTACGGTTTTTCTAACCGTACAATTTGGCCGTTATTCCATTACTTTATGGAATATACCGAGTTTGAGAAGGAAAGCTATCAAACCTATGTTGAGGTTAATAAAAAATATGCTAAAGTAGTTCTGGAGAACATCGAGGAAGGCGACACCGTATGGGTGCACGATTATCAATTAATGCTCTTGCCCGAGCTGATCAAAAAAGAGCGCCCCGATGTACAAATTGGATTCTTTTTACACATTCCGTTTCCTTCTTATGAGGTTTTTAGAACGCTCCCGTGGAGAGAAGAAATTTTAAAAGGTCTGCTTGGTTCAGACCTTATTGGTTTTCATACTTATGATTATCAGCGTCACTTTTTAAGTTCGGTATCGCGTATTCTGCGACAAGAAGTGAGTTTTAACGAGATTACCTTAAAAGACCGCATTGTCACAGTGAACTCCTACCCTATGGGAATTGACTATGAAAAATTTTCTGAAGCCGCTGCCAAGCACGATGCTGCTAAAAATCAGTCAGAGCTTCAGCGTCGCTTAGATTTACATATTGATTCGACTCCCGATGCAAAAATGATCCTATCTATAGACCGTTTAGATTACAGTAAAGGCATCGCAAATCGCATTCGCGCTTATGAATACTTTTTAGAAAAGTATCCGGAGTTCAAAGAAAAGGTGCGCTTGGTGATGCTGGCTGTACCCTCGCGGTCTAATGTTCCGCAGTATCAGTTGTTGAAAAAAGAAGTAGACGAACTCGTAGGACGAATTAACGGAAAATTTGCAACCGTAAGTTGGACGCCCATCTGGTATTTCTATCGTTCAATGCCTTTTGAAAATCTAATCGATTTATATACTACCTGTGATGTCGCATTACTGACACCGATTAGAGATGGAATGAATCTCGTTGCCAAAGAATATGTAGCTACCAGAACAGATAAAACGGGAGTACTTATTCTTAGTGAAATGGCCGGTGCTGCGCAAGAAATGAGCGAAGCTTTGATCATTAATCCGAATAACTTTGAAGAGATCGCCGATGCATTAAAACAGGCGATGGAAATGCCCGAAGCAGAACAGATCAAACGCAACAAATTCCTTCAAAAACGTTTAAAGCGCTATAATGTGGAGAAGTGGGCACACGACTTTATGCATTCTTTAGAAGACACCGCTCATAAATCTGATATTGTAAAAGCCATACGTATACGTACCGACCAGGAAGAAGAAATGTTCAACGCTTACAAAGCTTCACAAAAACGAATTTTATTTTTAGACTATGACGGGACTTTAAGAGGTTTTGTAAACAATCCGGAAGACGCAAGCCCTGATGAAGAACTACTTGAATTAATAAAAACCATTCACAGTCAAGAAAATACTGAGGTGGTGATCATTAGCGGTCGCGATCGCCATACGTTAGGAACTTGGTGGCAAGATGTGCCTATCACGCTCATCGCAGAACACGGCGTTTGGAAACGTCCCGTGGGCGGCGAATGGGCAGTAACAGAAAATCTTAAAAATGATTGGATGGAAACGGTGCGTCCTATTCTTGAGAAATATGTGGACCGCACCGCAGGTACATTTATCGAAGAGAAAAACTATTCATTGGCTTGGCATTATCGCAATGCCGATCCCGACTTAGGCGAAAAACGTGCTAGTGAACTTTCAACAGTATTGAAAGAACTTTCGGCAAACAACGAACTTGGAGTTCTTGACGGAAATAAAGTATTAGAAATTAAAGACAGTACCATTCATAAAGGGAAAGCAGTGACCAAGCATATTTTCGGTAAAGACTACACGTTTAAATTTGCGATAGGTGATGATTGGACTGATGAATACATGTTTCACGACCTTCCTGACGATGCATTTACGATCAAAGTGGGACTTCAAAAAACAGCAGCAAAATATTATGTAGACGATACCGACCGTGTACGAGACTTGCTTAAAAAGTTTGCTGCATCCTAGTAAACTAACTCAAGGCAGGCATAGGTGGTATTTCAGCCTTTGGTGATGCCAATAAATTAGCATAAATTTATCACGAGCAGTATTTTTTCTAATACTGCTCGTACTTTTTTTAACCCTAAATAACAATATGAAGTATCCTTTTACCCTCGCTTTTCTTTGCTGTTTCACAGCTTTATTTGCCCAAAACAATGTGCCTTCAGAAACAGATTTACGTATTTACAGCATCATCGATGCGGTTTCTGCAGATCGAATTGAAAAAGATGTACGCACGCTCGCCGGCTTTGGAACTCGAAATACCTTTAGCGATACCCTTAGTGACACCCGCGGCATTGGCGCGGCACGCCGCTTTATAAAAGCTGATTTTGAAAAAACATCTAAAAATTGTGGTGACTGCCTTGAAGTTTTTTATCAGAAAGATCTGGTAACTCCAAGTATGGGCAGCCGTATTCCAAAACAAACCTATGTGGTGAATGTTGTGGCAATTCAACGAGGAACAAAATATCCTAATCGGTTTATCATTATGAGTGGTGATATAGATTCTCGCGCGAGCGATGCAACCGATTTTACAACTGATGCTCCGGGTGCAAACGACAATGCAAGCGGAATGGCGGGCACTATGGAAGCTGCACGCGTTTTGTCTAAATACAAATTTGAAAACAGCATCATTTATGTTGGTCTGTCTGGTGAAGAGCAAGGCTTATTTGGTGGTAAAGGACTTGCAGATTATGCAATCGCACAAGGCTGGGATATCATCGGGATTCTAAATAATGATATGATAGGAAATATCAAAGGGGTAGACGGTGTGATCAGCAATCGCGATTTTAGAATTTTTTCTGAACCCGTTCCTGCAAATGAAACCGAAAATCAACGCAGGGCCCGAAGATTTTATGGTGGAGAAGTAGACGGAAATTCGCGCCAACTGGCACGCTATGTACATAAAAATGTAAAAGA
Organism: Leeuwenhoekiella palythoae; assembly: GCF_020310025.1. Taxonomy (GTDB): domain Bacteria; phylum Bacteroidota; class Bacteroidia; order Flavobacteriales; family Flavobacteriaceae; genus Leeuwenhoekiella; species Leeuwenhoekiella palythoae. The sequence continues at coordinate 3,275,058 of NZ_CP084318.1, read as the reverse complement.
TTATATGCCGGAAATGAACCCGATGATGATCTATCGTTTAGATCGTTTTGGTCGCGGCGGACACCACAGACCTTTTAATGATCTGGGCTTCGCCGGAATTCGCATTATGGAAGCACACGAAAATTACACCCAACAGCATCAAGACATTCGCACGGAAAATGGCATCGCTTACGGGGATGTAGTTGAACACGTTAATTTCCCATACGCAGCAAAACTTACCGCTGTAAATGCGATCAACCTGGCTAGCTTAGCTTGGGCACCTCCCGCTCCAGAAACTGTTGAGATTGGTGGTATTGTAGAAGCTGATGTAAAACTCAAATGGAGTAAAGTAGACGGAGCTTTTGGTTATAAAATCTATTGGCGTGACACTACCTCTCCTACATGGGATCACAGCCGCTATGTGGGTGATGTTTCAGAAGTCACTTTAGACGGAATTGTAATTGACAATTCATTCTTTGGTGTTGCTGCTGTAGGTGCTAACGGTCACGAAAGTGTCGTGGTTTTTCCTAATGCTATTATGCGCTAATTTTCCATTTTTGGAACAACATTTGAATTACAGTTTTTAAATACTCAAAATGCATAAACTATTTTCAATGCTTTTAGGCTTCTTTTGCCTGACTGCATTTGCTCAAGAGCACCAATTCACACACCAAGACACCTTAAAAGGAAGTATTACGCCAGAACGGGCTTGGTGGGATGTCAGCCATTACGATTTAAAAGTGACTGTTGATCCTGACAATAAGTTCATTTCAGGTTCAAACACCATTACCTATAAAGTACTAGAGCCCTATCAAACCTTGCAAATTGATTTGCAAGAACCGATGAAAATTTTGAGCGCTACTCAAAACGACAAGAAATTAGCGCTCAAAAAAGATGGCGCAGCCTATTTTATTTCACTTCAGAAAGAACAGAAAAAAGAAGCTTCTAATAAAATAACCATAACATTTGAAGGCAAACCCGTAGAAGGAGCGCGCCTTCCGTGGGACGGTGGCTGGACCTGGCAAAAAGACGCCAAGGGTAAAGCCTTTGCAGCTAATGCTAATCAGGGTATTGGCTCTTCCATCTGGTGGCCTAATAAAGATATTCCTTATGATGAGGTTGAAGGTTTAGACTTATACATTACAGTTCCTAAGGGGTTGACTGCTGTAGGAAACGGTACATTGGTTGATTCTTCTTCAACTGCTGATAAGAATACGTTTCATTGGAGTGTTGAAAATCCTATCAATAGTTATGGCATAAGTGCTGACATTGCAGATTATGCGCATTTTTCAGAAACTTATAAAGGTGAGAAAGGTCCGCTTGACCTAAACTTTTATGTGCTTAAAGAAAATCTTGATAAAGCTCAAGAACAGTTTAAGCAGGTACCAATGATGCTCGAAGCTTTTGAGCATTGGTTTGGACCGTATCCGTTTTATGAAGATGGGTACAAATTGGTTGAAGTGCCTTATCTAGGAATGGAACATCAAAGTAATGTGACGTACGGAAACAAATATGAAAACGGCTATTTAGGCCGTGATCTTTCGGGTACCGGATGGGGTTTAAAATTTGATTTTATTATCATTCACGAAAGTGGTCACGAGTGGTTTGCCAACAACATCACCAATAAAGATGTTGCAGATATGTGGGTACATGAAGGCTTTACGGCATATTCTGAAAATCTATATCTGGATTATTTCTTCGGAAAAGAAGCTTCAGCAGATTATGTTATAGGAACCCGAAGCGCTATCCGTAACGATCGCCCTATTATAGGCACCTATGGGGTAGATCACGAAGGAAGCGGAGATATGTATTATAAAGGGGCTAATGTGCTGCACACCCTTAGACAACTCATTGAGGATGATGAAAAGTGGCGTGCGATTCTACGCGGATTGAATAAAGAATTTTATCATCAAACCGTTACCACCGCTCAGATTGAAAACTATATTAGCGAACAAAGCGGTATTGACCTAACGGAATTCTGGGAGCAATATTTACGTACAACGATGATTCCGGAGTTAGAATATTCTATTGAAGGGAACACGTTAAAATTCCGCTATGCGGATATAGTGGAAGGTTTTGATATGCCTATTCAAATTCACGTAAATGACCAGAAAGAATGGGTTTATCCTTCAGCTGAATGGAAAACCAAGTCCTTTGATGCGCCGATTACCGATTTTAATATTGATCGTAATTTCTATATCGAATTTGAAGAGATTAACTAGTAATGACCACACCCAAGCGTCCACTACTCTATTTTAAAAATGCCGAAGAATGGCGCGCCTGGCTGCATGAAAATCATGAAAGTGATACCGGAGTCGATCTTGTTTTCTACAAGGTGACCTCTGAACAACCCAGTATGCGCTGGGAAGAAGCTGTTCAAGTCGCAATCTGTTACGGCTGGATCGACAGCACCGTAAGAAAAATTGATGAAGACAGGCGCAAGCAATACTTCTGTAAGCGAAATGCAAAAAGCGTTTGGAGCGCTGTCAACAAAGCCTATATTGAACAGTTAGATCAAAAAGGCTTGATACACAATAGTGGTCATAAATCTATTGAAATTGCAAAAGAAAACGGTTCGTGGACGGCTTTAGACGATGTAGAAAACGGAATCATTCCGAACGATCTTCAAGCGGCATTTAATAACAATCCCAAAGCTTTTGAGAACTACGAGAATTTTGCCCGGGGTTATCGCAAGAGTTATTTGTATTGGCTCAATCAAGCTAAAAGAGAAGCAACACGGCAGAAACGTATTGAACAAATTATTGCCCTCTGCGAGCAAAATGTAAAGCAACGCGCGTAAACAACAAAAAGCCCAATGTAAATAACATTGGGCTTTTTCATCTAAACACAAATGCTTAACGCATTTTTATTTTACTGAAAACTTAAAGCTTGTAGTTGTGCTATACGTTTCTCCCGGTTTTAAAACAGTAGATGGAAATTCAGACTGGTTAGGTGAATCTGGGTAATGCTGTGTTTCTAAACAAAAACCACTTCTTAAAGCATAAGTACCTTCGCCTCCTTTTTGCGGTAAAGTCCCGTCTAAGAAATTTCCGGTATAAAACTGAATCGCAGGCTCTGTAGTCATCACTTCTAAGAATCTTCCACTACGTGGATCGTAAGCCGTAGCGGCTAAGTGCATCGCTCCGCTTTCGTCATTCAAAACCCAACAGTGATCATAACCCTGTCCTTTTTTAAGTTGATCATTTTCAGCATTAATTTCTGCACCAATGGCTTTCGCTTCGCGAAAATCAAAAGGTGTACCTTCTACAGCACGCAACTCCCCTGTTGGGATTAAAGTTTCATCAACCGGTAAAAAGCGGTCTGCATTCAACATAACTTCGGTATCTAAAATGGTATTGTTAAAATCCCCAGATAAGTTGAAATACGAGTGCTGAGTAAGATTTACAACCGTTGCCTTATCTGTAGTAGCCTCATAATCTACTTTAAGCGTATTGTCCGCCTGAAGTGTATAAACAACAGTAGTTTCTAAATTCCCCGGATAGCCTTGATCACCATCAGGACTCGTATAGGTCAACTTCAAGCCTACGTTGTCGCCGTCTTCAACTTCTTCTGCGGTCCAAACTACTTTATCAAAACCTTTTCCACCGTGCAGGCTGTTTGGTCCGTCGTTAGTTGGTAATTGATATTCTTCACCGTCTATAGAAAATTTGCCTTTAGCAATACGGTTTCCATAGCGGCCTATCAAAGCTCCAAAAAAGGTTGGATTTCCGGTTGTAGTATATTCCTCTAAAGTATCATAACCTAATACCACATCTTGAAATGTGCTATCTTGGCTAGGTGCCTTTAAGCTCGTAATTATACCACCGTAAGTGATGATATCAACTTCCATCCCATTAGCGTTAATAAGGCTGTATTTTTCAACAGCGATACTATCTGGCGTCATCCCAAAGTCTGACTTGGTAATGCTTGCTTCAGGCATTTCTGCCACCACAGCGGTTTCTTCTTTCTTCGGCTCATTTTTACAATTCACCATCGAAAGCGCCATTCCTAATACAACAGGAACAACTAAAAGATTTCTATTTAATTTCATAATTCGATTATTTAAAACTTACATACGATGCTGAAAGATATGATAATAAGCTTCGTTAGCATTTATCGTATCCTTAAAATCACGTACTCGGGTTTGATCGTCGATCACAAGTAATTCGATACCTGCGATATCGGCAAAATCTTCCATAAATTCTGTAGTTACCGCCTGGCTATACACCGTATGGTGTGCACCACCTGCGTGAATCCAGCTTGTTGCTGCGATGTCAAGGTTCGGTTTACAATCCCAAAGTACACGCGCTACCGGCAAATGCGGAAGATCTGCTTCCGGCTTAACGGCTTCAACTTCGTTTACAATTAGACGGAAACGGTTACCCATATCAACCAAAGAAGCATTGATCGCAGGTCCTGCCGGTGAATTGAACACCAAACGCGCCGGATCCTCTTTACCGCCAATTCCTAATGGATGTACTTCACATTTTGGTTTAGCATCAGCAATAGAAGGACAAATCTCTAACATATGTGAACCTAGCACGTAAGAACCTTGTGGTGTGAAGTGGTAGGTGTAATCTTCCATAAACGAAGTTCCTCCTTCAAGACCAATGGCCATCACTTTCATCGCACGCGTCAAGGCTGCTGTTTTCCAGTCTCCTTCTCCACCAAAACCGTAACCATCTGCCATAAGGCGCTGCGTAGCGATTCCAGGTAATTGTTTCAATTCACCAAGATTTTCAAACGTATCTGTAAACGCACCAAAACCACCTTCTTCTAAAAAGGCTCTCAAGCCCAATTCAATTTTTGCCGCATCAACTAAAGACTGGCGCTTCTCACCGCCTTCTTTAATAGAATCGTGCAACTCATATTCGGTTTCATAGGTTTTTAATAACGCATCAAGATCTTCTTGATTGATCTCATTGATCTTCGCCACAATGTCTGAAGAGTCAAATCCGTTTACGGTAAACCCAAAACGCATTTGTGCTTCTACCTTATCTCCTTCAGTTACTGCTACCTCGCGCATATTATCGCCAATACGTGCTACTTTAAGGTTTTGGAATTCATTCCACCCTAAAGCTACACGTGTAAATACGCCTAATTTTGTCTGCACTCGAGCATCTTGCCAGTGGCCTACAACAACCTTGCGCTTTTTACGCATACGCGACATCATAAAACCAAACTCACGATCACCGTGGGCAGATTGATTAAGATTCATAAAATCCATATCAATCTCGCCCCAAGGGATTTCTGCATTAAATTGTGTGTGTAAATGGCAGACAGGCTTTTGAAGAATATTCAATCCTTTAATCCACATTTTCGCCGGTGAAAATGTATGCATCCATAAAATTAAACCGATGCAATCTTTGTTACTATTTGCCTCAAGACATAAATCAGTGATTTCGGTTGGGGTAGTAACTAGATCTTTATAAACGATCTTAACTGGTACAGCCGCAGCGTCGTTAAGTCCTTCTGAAATTTTCTTAGAGTGATCTGCTACTTGCTTTAAAGCTTCCGCTCCATATAAATGTTGACTTCCGGTTACAAACCAAACCTCAAGATGATCCATGTTATAATTCATAATTTCTAATATAATGTGCTTTATTTAAATGTTGATTAGGAGAAATAAACGTAAATACTTACCACTGCGATACAAATCACAACGCCTGCCGGTTTTAAGTATTTCCAAGGGGTAATATCAACCTGGCGGGTGTATTCTTCAAGATAATCTGTTTGACGTGGAAAGAATTTACTCACGGTAAACAAGATGATAAGAACCAACACAAAGATGATTCCCATAATATGTAAGAAACTTGGGAACGCGTCTTTAGCGACCATTGCTAGTTCTGACGCATCAGTTACCCCAGAGAGTTCTGCGGCCGCTACTGCATTGCCGGCGATAATAGGTTTTACAACGTAAAGCGTGACCAGATACGTTACTACTGCAAAAACAATTGCGATATTGGCAGCTTTTCCTGAAACACGTTTGGAGAAATACCCAACCAAAATGATCGCAAGAATAGGTACACTAAACGAACCATTTAATTCTTGAAGATAGTTGAAAATACCACCTTCTACTCCGTAAAGTAAGGGTGCCAACGCCATAGAAAAAATGGCTAAAAAGATTCCGAAGGTTTTTCCTGCGCGTACCACTTGTTTTTCTGAAGCATTATTGTTGAAATACTGCTTATACAAGTCCAGACCAAATAAGGTTACAGAACTGTTTAGGGCCGAGTTGAACGAACTCAAGATCGCACCAAACAATACAGCTGCGAAGAATCCTACAAATGCTGTAGGTAGTACTGCTTTTACAAGCATTGGGTACGCTTCATCTGCATTGTCAAGGTTTCCGTTGAAATATTCAAAAGCAATTACTCCAGGCAGTACAACAATAATAGGACCTAATATCTTTACAATAGCTGCAAGGCATAAACCTTTTTGCCCTTCGGCTAAATTTTTTGCTCCCAGCGCACGCTGAATGATCGCTTGGTTGGTTCCCCAATAGTAGAAGTTCACGATAAGCATACCTGTGAATAAAGTAGTCCACGGCACAGACGAATTAGGTCCTCCTAGGATTTCAAACTTTTCAGGAAGATTAGTAGTTACAACATTCAATCCTTCAAAAACGCTTCCGTTACCAACAGCCATCAGACCGAAAACAGGAATTAACAAACCTCCTACGATCAGACCAACAGCATTAATCGAGTCAGAAACCGCAACTGCTTTTAACCCACCAAAAATGGCGTAAATAGATCCTATAAGTCCAATTCCCCATACGGTTACCCAAAGCGCAGCTTCGGGATCAAGTCCCATGCGCTCCGGAATATCAAACATCGTATTGATCGCTAAAGCTCCTGAATACAATACCGTTGGAAGCATCGAGATCGCATAAGCCATCAAAAACAGGATGGACACAATCGTTTTCGTAAGTTTTCCGTAGCGTTTTTCTAAAAATTGTGGAATAGTAGAAATTCCACCTTTCAAATATTTTGGGAGCAAAACAAAAGCCGTAAATACCATAGCCACAGCGGCAACGATTTCATAAGCTGCAATGAGTATTCCTTCGCTAAAACCTACCCCGTTTGTACCTATGATTTGTTCGGTAGAAAGATTGGTTAATAAAAGAGAACCTGCGATCACAGGTCCCGTAAGACTACGACCTCCCAGAAAGTATCCGTCAGAAGTTGTTTCATCAGTCTTACGCGAAGCGAAATAAGAAATAACCGCAACCAGAAGAGTAAACGCGGCAAATGTGATTAATCCCATAATTTGAAATTGTAATTGATTAGTTTAACGATTAGCAGCCCTGCCCATAGTAAGCATCCTTACCATGTTTACGCTCATAATGCTTTTTTATAAGCGAATCTTTAAGTCTTGGTGCATTAGGATTGATCTGAAGTGTCAATTGCGCCATACGCGCAACTTCTTCTAGAACCTTGCTGTTATAAACTGCTTTTGCAGCAGTTTCACCCCAAGCAAAAGGACCGTGGTTACCCAAAAGTACCATATTAACCTCTTTATAATCCAAACCTTTGTCTTTAAAACAGTTTAGAATCTGAATCCCGGTGTTGTGTTCATAATTCCCGGAAATAAGGTCGTCATGCATAGGCGGCGCACACGGGATATCTGCCGTCAGATGATCTGCGTGCGTAGTACCAAAAATAGGAATGTCCATCTGTGCCTGAGCCCAAGCTACCGAGTAGGTTGCGTGCGTGTGTGCAATGCCGCCCACATCTTCCCAATGCTTGTATAAATACGCGTGTGTTTTGGTATCTGAAGAAGGACGTTTATCGCCTTCTACAATGTTGTTATCATAATCAACGATAACAATATCTTCCGGTTTTAAGGTTTCGTAGGGTACTCCACTAGGTTTAATGGCAAAGACACCATTTTTACGATCTACCGCGCTTACGTTACCAAAAGTGTAAATAACCAGACCTAAAGCGTCTAGCTCCATATTAGCTTCGTAGCATTCTTCCTTTAAAGATTTATACATGTTCTTTGATGTTCTTTTTCGGTTTGGTAATATGTTTCTCGACAAAGTCACTTAAAACTTCATAGCGTTGCATCAATGCAGTATATTCAGCTAAATGTTCTTCCTGCGGAAGGTATTCTGCTTCATAATCACTTCCTAAAGTTTTACTGGCTTCAATGACATTAGGATAAATGCCTGCAGCAACAGCAGCGTAAACAGCCGCTCCTAAAGCCGGAGCTTGATCTGAAGCTGCAACCTTGATAGGTACATTGAGGGTATTTGCCAGTGATTGCATAATAAATTTAGATTTACGAGCAACACCTCCAATACCTACAACAGATTTGATCTCGATACCTTCCTCATCAAAACGATCTAAGATCTTTTTAGAGCCGAAGCAGATCGCATTGACTAAAGCTTTGAATATATGCGGAGCGCGTGTTCCCATATTCAGGTTCGTGATCGCAGCTTCAAGCTCTTGATTTGCATCTGGAGTTCGTCTACCGTTGATCCAATCCAAAGCAACGGGTATTGCTTCATTATGCGGAATCGCTTCTGCTGCATCAGATAATTTTCTGATGAAATCAGCTTCAATCTCTTCTTTAAGCTGCACTTTTTGTTCTTCGGAAAGAATAGCTGAAGTAAGCACGAGGTTGTCAATTGGCCAACTCAATACATCTTTAAACCAAGCCAGCAAATCTCCAAAAGCAGATTGTCCCGCTTCTAGACCTACAGCTCCCGGTATCACAGAGCCGTCAACCTGACCACAAATACCGCGAACGGTTTTATCGTGAACTACATCTGGCGATGAAATGCTTATATCACAGGTAGATGTTCCCATTACGCGCACCAGTGTATGCTCTTCTACTTTGGCTCCCACAGCTCCTGCGTGGGCATCAAAAGTTCCTACTGCGATTTTAGTTGCGGTAGAAAGGCCTAATTTTTCAGCCCAAGCGGCGCTTAAGTGACCGGCAACATCATCAGAAGTATACGTTTCCGTATAAAGCCTGCCTCTTAATTCTGCCAGATAAGGGTCTAATTTTTCTAAAAATTCTTCAGGTGGTAAGCCGCCCCAGCTCTCGTGCCACATAGCTTTATGTCCGGCTGCACAGCGACTGCGTTTAAAATCTTCTAAGGCTACGTTTTCAAGCAGCGCAAAAGTGATCCAATCGCAATGCTCCATCCAAGAATATGCCGCTTGTTTTACGGGTTCGTCTTCACGCACTACGTGTAAAATCTTAGCCCAAAACCATTCTGAAGAATAGATTCCTCCTTCATATTTTGTAAAATCCTCACCGCCCCAAGTACGTGCAAGGTGATTGATCTCATTAGCTTCTGCGATTGCGGTATGATCTTTCCAGAGTACCATCATCGCATTCGGGTTTTCTTCAAAACCTTCGGTGAGCGATAAAGGAATTCCTTCTTTGGTAACCGGAATAGGTGATGATCCGGTCGTGTCAATACAAATTCCTTTTACAGCTTCAGCCGAAACACCACTTCTTGAAACTACCGCTTTTATGGTTGCTTCTAAACCTTCTAAAAGATCTAAAGGATGCTGGCGAAAACGATTTTCTGAAGCGTCACAAAATAAACGCTGTTTCCAGCGTTTATAATAGCTTACTTCTGCTTCTATCTCTGTTCCTGTAACGGCATCAATGAGAACTGCACGTACAGAATCTGATCCATAGTCAAGACCAATTACATATTCTTTCATAAACTAAAAATCTTACTGCCTAACAAATCTACTATAATCTATTTAAAAATGTATATTTCACACTTAATATTTTTAGATTTTTTTTAAGACAATTTATTTTACCGGTATTCTAATGATATTTAATGAGTAAGGAGCTACTTCATAACTTGCTGAATCACCTTTTACTTTGATCTCTTCGGTTGACGGACTGATTGCCTCTTGCGCATCAAATGAATTTTCCTGCGTAAGGTTCTCTTCTTTCAATACGATCACTTTACCCTTATTCTTGATTGATTTTCCTTTAAAGTTCAATTGAATCTCTTGAGCTTCGCTTGAAGTATTCACAACTTTCAACACAACTTCCTTAGCTTCTGAATCCAAAGTTGCTGAAGCGTATAGCTCGTCTTGCCCAACCAAGTCTTCGCCATTTTGAGTTACTGAGATCAAATCGGTTCCTTTGTTGGTTGAATATAATTTTTGAACGTAATAGTTTGGCGTTCCATAAGATTCTAAGTTGTTAAACCAGATCATATCTGGTGTCCACTGCCAACCTTCAGCGTGTGCCATCAACGGAGCGTACGAAGTAAGCTGAACCACCTCAGCGTTGCGCTCTAGACCGGTCATAAATGCAGCTTCAGAAAGTGCAGTTTCCCAGTTGTTTTTGTTATCCGGACTTGCAATAGCAACACTTTGTGCTGCGTATTCTCCCGCGAAAATTTTTGGACCATTGCGATCATAGCTATCATAACGGGTTGCATTTTCTCTAAACCACTCCGGACTTCTGTAATAATGCTCATCAATGATCTCTGCACCCATTTCCTTAAGCTCTTTCATTCCGTATTCAAAATAGTCTCCATCAGGAAATGGTCCGCTTCCTGAAACAATAATGATCTCAGGATACTTTTCTGAAATAGCTTTATTAAATACTTTGTAACGCTCGATGTATTCCGGTCCCCATTGTTCGTTACCTACTCCAATATATTTCATATTGAAAGGCTCAGGATGCCCCATATCTGCACGAACTTTTCCCCAAGGAGTGTCTGTTGAACCGTTAGCAAACTCAATCAAATCCAGCGCGTCTTGCACGTAAGGTCCTAGTTCGTCCATTGGCACTAATTCTCCAGTATTGAATTGACACACGATACCACAACTTAAAATAGGAAGCGGCTCTGCGCCTAGATCTTCAGACAACTGAAAATACTCAAAGAAGCCCAACCCAAACGACTGATAATAATCTGGAGTCAAACGGTGGTCAAACTCGGTATTCCAACGGTTAACTAAACTAGGGCGTTCGTCAACAGGACCTACAGTTTTTTTCCATTGGTAACGGCGTGCAAGCGTACGCCCTTCTACAATACAACCTCCAGGGAATCTTAAAAATCCAGGATCTAAATCATATAATAATTGTACTAAATCTTTACGTAAACCATTCTCACGACCATTCCACGTATCTGTTGGAAAAAGCGAAATCATATCAAGTCCTAATTCACCAGTACCTTCAAAGGTTAACTTTAAAGAACCTTTCATCACGGTTTTATTCGGAACGATTTCAGCTTTATAATTTGACCATTCTGAACCAGAAACAGGGATTGAAGCTTCAGCGATGGTATTTCCTTCCTCGTCCAAAAGTTCTGCCTTCACTGCGGAAACTGCACCAGCCATTTGTTTGGCATCAAAAGTAAAACGATAGGTATCTCCTTCTTTGATTCCCATCCCGCGGAAGCCTTCATTGTGCAATTCATAACCTTCAGCATTTTTAACCTGAACACGCAGGAAGTTCAAATTACCTTCTCCTTCAAAGTATTTTACGGGCAACGCATAGCCAGATTCATTGTTATACGAATGCCTGTCACTATTAGGCTGCGACCAACCCATCATTGGGATCGTAAATTCAAACGAACGGTTTTTGATCATCTCTGCATACAAACCACCATCGGCAGCAAAGTTGATATCTTCAAAGAAAATCCCGTACATCGTAGGTTGAATGGGTGCGATGGTCTCGCTCATATCAACCGTTAATTCTTTTTGAGCAAAAAGCGTATTGCCTGCCAGAAAAGTTCCGGCTAAAACAGCGGCTAGTCCTGCTTTTTTAATTGTTTCTGTGATCATCTTATAAGTGTGTTATGTGTTTTTATTCTTGAGTTGCGGGTGCGCTCAATAAGCGAACACCGTAAATTCCGGCGGTGGTTGAACCTTCTTCGGCTTCAAAGCGCACCGTTAGAATTTCATTAGTTGCTGCAAGTTCCTGGGGAATCATATAATCGACTTCAAAAAAGTCATTACCCCGCGTGCCCTCTAAATGCGGTTCGGCAATTGTTGTCTCGTTTACCATAATCTTAAACTTGCGACCAGCGTCTTTACCAAAATAGGTCACGCGCAAAGTTTTAGCCTTAGCTTCTTTATTTCTAAGATCGTAGCTAAACCAACCTGTAGCATCGCGCCAGTGCTTATTTTGATTTAAGCCACTATTTGAATTTTCAGATAGAATTCCGTGATCAGATTCCGGTTGTTGTTCTCCCGGAGCCACAAAATCTAATGTGATCTCTCGTAAGTAAGCTTCGGCCTTTTGCTTTTCTTCAAGCTTGCGTTGCTCTTCCGCTAAGCCTTCAGGAGTTTGATTTTTAAAATAAATCGAATAGCGCTTCTCGTGAATTTTATAAAACGGCTGAAGTACCAAATCTGAATACGTTTCAGGATAAAACAGCTTAGGCGCTGTAAAGTGTAATGGCTTATCTTCAACCGGCTTGATCTCATTTAAAAGATTTTCACCGCTTTCAGTAAGAAACATCGGCGCTTCAGTTAAAGGTAAAAATGGGCCGTCTGCGATATGACCTCCTCGACTATCATCTGCAAAAAGTCCGTCTTGATTTGCATTACCTGTCACGGCAGCCAAAACAATTGGGCCGTATTTTACAGAAACATACCCCGAATCATCAGGCAATGCTTCCAAACTTAAGTGCATTGGCAATTCCATCTTAATGCGATCGCCATTTTTCCATTTGCGTTCTAAGGAAACATAAGAACCTGGAGTGGCTTGCATTTCCTGAAGTTTATCATTTACATAAACCTTCAGTTCACCAGCGTTTACCCATTGTGGATAACGCAACATCAAAGTTGCCTTGGTTTTCTTTTTGCTATTCCAAACCAGTTCAGTCGTTGCTTCCTCGGGAAAGTTTGTTTTTTGAGTAAGTGTTGCTTTTTTCTCTTCCCAGTTCACTTCCGAAGGAATAAACAAATTCACATAAAGTTTATCCTCTTTTTTGGCATAAATGAGTTCGTTGTACTTGGTGTGATTTTCCATCCCCGATCCCACACAGCACCAAAAACTGGTTTCCGGCTGCGAATACACGCGATAATGACCAGGGCGAATGGGCGTGAAATACACAAACCCGCCATCAGGATTTTGAGAAGACAGAATATGATTGTACAAACCGCGCTCGTAAAAATCGATGTAATGCTCTTCTGATGTATCCTCAAACAAGAGTTTACTCAACTTGAGCATATTGTAGGTGTTGCAACTTTCCGGTCCTTGCTCGCTGCTCACCCCCGACGAAAAATCGTCAATAGGATTAAAATGCTCGCGCACGCTATTCCCACCAATGCTTATCGAGCGCTGTGTGGTTACATTATCAAAGAAATTAGATGCGGCATCGTGGTAGGCTTTAGCCTCTTCCAACTGACTGATCCGCTCAAAACCGATAAACTTGGGGATTTGCGTATTCGCGTGCATTCCGGTTAAGATATCTTCATTTGCCGCTAGCGGTTTTAATAAGACGTGCTGCGAAAAATCTTCAGCGAGTTTCAGATATTTTTCTTCTCCTGTAATCGCATAAACCTCAGCAAAAACTTCGTTGAGTCCGCCGTGTTCTGAACGCAGCATATCTTGAATTTGCGCCTCACTTAGATCGGCTGTAATATCCAAAAACCAATCGGTTAATTCAATGAGCATACGCTTTGCCTGCGGAAGTTCTGCGTGAATCCACGCGTCTTTTAAACCATTAAAGGTTTTATGGATGTTATACAGCGGCACCCATTTATCATTTAGACTGAAGCTTCCCGCGTTGATCTTTCCTGCTTTGATTTCTGCCCAAAGTGCATCACTTCCCGGCACGCCACCAATGTACCCGTTCCCATTTGCTTTTTGCACGCGATCTAATTCAGCTAACGCATATTCAAGCATCTCTTTGGCTTTTGGATCACCGGTAGAAGCATAATACATCGACAATGCCGAAATATAATGCCCAGCAGTATGGCCGTCGAGTCCTGTATTTTCCCAATTGGTGTAGGAATCCGCTTTAGGCTTAAGACCAGCTTCGCGCAAAAACGGAGCGAGTAAGCGGTCTGCATCAAGCGCTTGTATGTAGTTAAAATCGGTTAATGCTGCTTCTTTAAAAACTCCAGATTCTACCGACACCGCATTCAATGGAAAAAGCGAAACCTTCTCCTGCGCTTTGGCAAAAGCACTTAGTAGAAACAGACTAACAACAACATATTTCATTTTAATCAAGGACATTATCTTTTAAAGTTGGCCAGCCTTCAGCATCCCACTGAAGCTCAGCAATTTTTAGTTTTGGTGCGCCATTGTCATTAGCATCATACGCGTGAAAAATGATGTAATCCTTTCCGTCAAAGGTGTACGTGCTGTTGTGACCCGCGCCATACCAATTTTCATTTCCTTCGATGATCAAGGTTCCGCCACCGTTATTTAGGGCTAAACCATCTTTATCTACATAAGGACCGGTCGCGCTTTTAGAACGCCCTACCACTACTTTGTAGGTGCTGTTTTCGCCGCGACAGCATAAATCCCAAGACAAAAACTCATAGTACCAATCTCCTTTTTTAAAGATGAAAGGCGCTTCTAAAGCTGCATCTCCGGGATTGGCATCCGCCAGATCGAAAGAACGTTCCCGGCGCGCGATCGTATGCCACTCTTGCGGCTGCGCGATAGCTTTCAAATCTTCTGAAATCTTTACCATTTTTAATCCTTCCCAAAAGGAACCAAATGCCAGATACGGGGTGTCATTCTCATCAAAAATTAAATTAGGATCAATAGCATTCCATAAATCGCGATTAGGAACCGACTGGATCACGATCCCCTGATCTTCCCATTTGTAATTGGGATCTTCTGCATCAAGAGTTGTATTGATCGTCAAACCGATCGCCGAAGTATTTTTTGCGAAAGCGGAAACCGAATAATACAAATAGTATTTACCGTTGTGAAACGTGATATCCGGAGCCCAAATATGATTATTGAAATCTGCCGCAACATCATCTGCCCAAACCGGTTCTTCCATAAACACTTGAGGTTCTTTTTCCCAATTTTTTAAATCGGGCGAACTAAACACTGAAATTCCTCTACCGGTACAAAAGAGATAATAGGTATCGCCCTGCTTGATCGCAACCGGATCGTGAACGCGGATATCTTGTGCAAAAAGGCTATTAAAAACTAAAAGACTAAAAAAGGTAAAAAGCGTTTTCATAGTTTAGTTTTCTGGTTGAATTCCTTCTGAAGTCATGACGATGCGCTTGATTGTTCCGTCTTCGTTGTAGTATAAACGATCAACACAAACCGAGCGGTGAAAACTGCTTCCGTGTGTTGGAATGCTTCCGTTATGATAGACGAAATACCACTTGTCTTCAAATTCAATAATCGACTGATGATTGGTATTGCTGTTACCGGCAACTTCATTTAAAATCCCTTTATATTCCCACGGACCGGTGATGGATTTTGACATCGCATAGGCGGTTTTCTCCGGAAAGTCGTAAGCATAAGACAAATAATACCAGTCGCCACGTTTATGAATGTATGGTGCCTCTGTAAATTTAGGAAGGTCAACGGTGTGGATAGGACCGTCCATCTCGATCATATTATCTTTCAACTTTACATATTTACACACCTGATTTCCCCAATATAAATATGGCGTTCCGTCATCATCAATAAAAACTGTTGGATCAATATCATCCCAGCTGATGCCGGTTTGCGTGGTCATATCGTTAGTGATCAAAGCTTTGCCTATAGCGTCTTTCCAAGGTCCCTCCGGGCTGTCTGCCACGGCTACACCAATTGCTTTACCGTGCTTTGACTCATCGTGTTGAACGGTCACAAACCAATAGAATTTACCATCCTTCTCCACTACCTCAGCAGCCCAAGCCGAATGAATTGCCCAATCAAAATCGGTTGGTTTTAGCGGCACGGGATGTTCTTTCCAATTGACCATATCATCTGAAGAATACAACAACCACTCATCCATAATGTAGCGCTCTTCATTGTCAGGTGCCATATCGTGACCGGCGTATATATAAACGCGACCGTCGTGTACCAAAGCCGCAGGATCCGCAGTGTATTTGTCTTTTATAATCGGATTATTATAAGACGCTTCAAGCTTTTCAAAAAGTGCCTGACCACGTTCTACACTCACCTCTTCTGTCTGTGCTGTGGTTTTGCAGCTTGCTAAAAGCGCTGTTACTGCTAATACTGTATAAATCTGCTTTTTCATTTTAATTTATTTTTTTGCCCCAAATGGCAGTTCCTTCATTATTTAATCCTGAAAGTAAAATGGTGGATTCTACTTCATTTTCCCAATCACGACCGCGCTCTACGTAGAGTTTATCTACAAAGGTTCCGTCACCAAAATTCAACGTAAGCCACGGCGCGTCATAACTCCATACATCATTGGCATTAGTGTTAATACTTCCATCAGCATTTAAAGTCAGATCAATTGAATTTTGAAAATCAGGATAGCGTTGTTCATCGGCATATCCCGGTGTTACGGTGTATCCAAAAATGATTTGCTCATAATTTCCAACCAAATCAGTATCGGTGATCGTAGTCTGCGCCACATCTGCAAATCGCTCAGGCGAAACAATAGGCCAACCGTCTTCCGTCCAGTGAATTTTACGCACGTGCAATACCATAAAGAAGCTGTTTTCACCCGGTCTTCCTTGATGTGCCATATAATACTGACCGCTATCGTCTTTAAATACTCCCGGATGCGAAACTCCTTGCCAACCCGAATGCTCATCAAAGCGATACGGAGCCAGAATCATTGGTCCATTATCTTCTTCCGTATTGATATCTAAACCATTAAAGTCATAAAATGGTCCATCTGGAGTATCGCTTCGGCCTACGCGCACGTTATATTTGGTTTGCAACCAGTCGTAGGCAATAAACATATAATACTTGTTTTGATCTTCATTATAGATCACTTCGGGTCCCTCAATATTTCCGTTCACGATTCCATTTGTGAAACCACGTTGTGCAACTCTACTTCCTGTATCTCCGGGGCTTGCAGCAAGACCGGTTTGTGGATTTAGTTTGAGTTTATAAATTCCGTCATACGCAGAACCATAGTAGAACCAATGTTCGCCTGCCGGAGTAACCACCACCGAGGGGTCGATCGCATTCGTTTGCACGGGACCTCCCGGTTCTGATGAAACTACCAAATCCTTTTCGACCCAAGGTCCTTCAGGACTGTCAGAAGTGGCGAGCCCCATAGTGCTTAACCTGCCGGTAGAAGAGGATAAAGAATAGTACAAGCGATACTCGTCACCAACCTTCATCACATATGGTGCCCAAAGTGCTTGAAAAGGTGTTCCGCCTTTGCTTCTGATATACGCAGCGCCTTTGGCAGGCAACCCGTTAAACACCCAACCAATCCATTCCCAATTGATCAAATCCTCTGATTTACGAATCTGGATTCCGGGACGTACATCTGAGCCAAAAGATACATCTGTATTGTAACAATAATAGGTTGTACCCACTTTGATCACAGACGGATCGTGCACGTTATACGGTCCCCAATTGGCAACATTCTCAACACCGGCAACATCATAATAGGTATCCGTAATGTTGTCTACTGTATATACTTTTGCTGCTACAGGTTCTTCCGGCTCTTCTTCTGGAGTTGTTGGCGTTTCAGGCTCACCACCCGTTTCTTCCACCGATGAATCTGATGAACACGAAATTGCCAATGCACACCAAAAGACTAAAAGACCTTTACGTAGCAAACTTGTATTTTCGTCATTCTTTTTCATAGCAATAGATTTATTTTCCTTCTAGGACCACTACCGAAAATGCCGGCAATGTCACTTCTAGAACTCCTTTCTTGAATTTAAAATCTTTAAACACTTCAGGCATTATATGTTTAGGATCTTCAAAAGAATTGTGATCCTGAAGTTTTTCTGAAGCTAAAATTTCAGCAGAAAAATCTTTGATGTCTAATTCGCTTAGATCTATACTCACCGTGTTTTCTTTATGCGCATCGATATTCACTAAAGAAATATGTGTTTTGCCTTCAGCATCTTTTGAAGCCGAAGCAGAAATCGCCGGAAGTTTATCACCGTTTAGTTCATAATCTGGCGTATCTAAATCCATAGGAATCAATTGCGCATCTTGATGCACCATATACATTTTTAAAATGTGGTAGGTAGGCGTCAAGATCATTTGCTCCCCTTTTGTAAGTGCAACGGCCTGCAGCACATTAACAGTTTGCGCCAAGTTTGCCATTTTTACTCGATCACTATGGTTGTGAAAAATATTTAAGGTAGTCCCTGCGATCATCGCATCACGCATGGTGTTTTGCTGATATAAGAAGCCAGGATTGGTACCTTCTTGTACTTCATACCAGCCACCCCACTCGTCAACAACAAGATCAACTTCTTTATTCTTATCATATTTATCCATAATCGCCACGTGCTTGGTGATGAGCTCATCCATAAATAGAGATGATTTCATTGTGGTAAAATATTGCTCTTCAGAAAAAGTTACATCAGGACCTTTTGCTCCCCAATCGATCACTGAATAATGGTGCAGCGCAACCCCATCGATTAAGTTTTTAGGAATATTTTTCATCAACACTTCGGTCCAGTTATAGTCTGCGCTATTAGCTCCGGAAGCAATTCGGTATAAACCGGCTTCGTTGTTCCAGCTGCCCATAAACGTTGCATACTGGCGGTACAGATTCGCATAGAACTCCGGCTCCATATTTCCACCGCAGCCCCACATTTCGTTTCCAACACCCCAATAGGTAACTCCCCAAGATTTCTCGCGACCGTTTTCTTTACGCAAATCGGCCATCGGGCTCGTACCGTCGTGGTTCACATATTGTACCCAATCTGCCAACTCTTTTACGGTACCGCTACCTACATTTCCGGCGAGATAAGGTTCGGTATCTAAAGCTTCACATAAGTTTAGAAAGTTATGGGTACCAAAGCTGTTGTCTTCAGTCACACCGCCCCACCAGGTGTTTACTATAGTTGGGCGATCCTCTTGTGGACCAATACCATCCTTCCAATGATAAGTATCTGCAAAACAACCTCCCGGCCAACGTAGGTTAGGAATTTTGATCGCTTTTAAAGCTTCAATCAAATCATTACGCACTCCATCTGTATTAGGGATGGGGCTATCTTCTCCCACATAAAAACCATCATAAATAGAACGTCCTAAGTGTTCTGCAAAATGGCCATAAATATGTTTGCTGATCGTAGGCGCATCTTCCGAAGGTTTTACGGTGATGGTTGCATCTTGAGCATTAAGCACCGTAACGCTGCAAAATGCAATTACAAATGCACCTATAAGCTGTAGTTTGTTCATCATAGTGTAATTATTTGGTGTTTGAATTGTGTGTGTTTTTATTTGAGTATTTAAAGGTCGCTATCGTATCACCGTTGCGACCAACTAGAATTAAATCGTCCTTACTAACAGGTACTTTTACAATGCTTTTTGAATCTCCCTTTAGCGTAAAACCTGAGCGTTTACGGGGTAATTCTTTAAAGCCGCCATCTATAGTATTAAGCAAAGTGGTACCAAAAGACGCATCGTAACGCCCGCCGTTGACTTCTGCGCTGTAATCATTACCTACCAGTAACAGATCTAGATATCCATCCTGATCAATATCTTCACAAAGCATTGCATTTACCGGCGCCAGCTGCGCTGCATTAGGTAAAGGTTTTATAATAAATCTTGTTTCTGTATTTTCAATGAGTATGCTTCTTAATTCTTCAGCCTTAAGCGTTTGATATGGAGTTTTTAAAAGCTGAAGCAACTCGCTTGTGTTTGCTTTTGCAAATCTGTGATAATAGAGGAATTTCTTTTTAAGTTGTGGTAATTGCTGCGTTAACTGATCTAGTGTAGCTATCGGAAAATAAGCCCCTTCCTCATATTTTGAAAAGATAGGATCTACATAACCATTGTTGTCAAAATCGGCATAATCTACTTTTAAAGCTTTATTTTGTCCCGAATTTAAAACCGTATTCAAGCCTATATTTCCTGCAGCAAAATCTACATCTCCATCATTATCAAAATCGGCTGCGGTAATACTATTCCATAAACCTGTTGTTTTGCTGAGGCCGAATGCTTCGGTTTTATTTTTAAACGTTCCGCCTTCATTTTCTAATATGGTGATAGGCATAAACTCGCCAACAAGAATGAGATCGACTTTTCCGTCTTTGTTGTAATCTTTAAATGTTGCAGCAGTGACCATTCCCGCATTTTGCAGAAACGGACAAACCTCAGCCGTTACATCTACAAAATTTCCACCGTTATTCTTCAGAATATAACTCTGCGGCGCCGTCGGAAATTTCCCCGGAACCACGCGACCTCCCACAAAAAGATCTACAAAGCCATCGTTATCATAATCTGCTGCCGTCACAGCTAAAGTGCTCGTAAGCATTTCGGGCAATGGCTGTGCTACAAAACCTGAAGTAGTATTAAAATACAAGCGATCCTGATAGGCTTTATGCCCTGCATAACGCTCCGTACCTCCGCTGGTCACGTAGAGGTCTAACTTGCCATCATTATTGGCATCAAAAATTACAGCCTGACCATCTTCAAAAAGTTCTGTTTCCGGGAGTTCTTGCTTTTTAAAGCTTTGATCCTTTTGCTGATATAAAATAGTAGAACTTTCACCGTAGCTTCCGCCGATGAATACATCTTCGAGAACATCTCCATTTAAATCTCCCACTGCGAGACTTGGACCTTGCTCTGAGTATTTATGCATCAGCAAAGGTTGCGTAGCATAATCGTTATTAAAACGATCAATATGCTCATAATTAATTGTTTCAACTCGTGTTAAAATACCCGGTTTTTTAACTGGTACATCCTTAAACTCTTGTGCATCCTCATAACTCAATGTCAACTGCTGATTGGTTTGTATATTTCGTTCAATAGATTGCTTGCCATCTGGCCAGTGCACAATCAAGCTATCTATCGTTTTGCGATTCTTCAACCCAAAATGCAATGTGGTACTCACGGTACTTTGAAAACCACGCACCGGATTGTTAACTCTAATTTTTTCAGTACTGTCTGAATAAACACGCACAGATGCGCCAATTCCTTTTAAATTATTTTTTAAACCTTTTAGATCTACTTTTAAATAGTTTGAATCTGGTCCTAAACTATCATTGAGGGTATTCTTATAAACAAAAGCCGGAGCATTAATATTACTTGCGATAAGGTCAAGGTCTCCGTCGTTATCAAAATCGGCATACACCGCGCCGCTTGAAATAGACGCTTCGTCAAAACCCCAAGCTTCAGTATTTTTAGTGAAGGACTGCCCATCTACATTTTTAAAAGCATAGTTAGCGACCTTAATCGCTGGCCGTGTAACTAGACAGTCTTTAACTGCTTTTTGCAATTGGCCACCACTACCAAAAGACGAACTTCTACTTTCTCTAAACTTCACAAAATCCATATCGGTAATGTCTTTGCCAAAACCGTTTGTTATATACAGATCATTAAAGCCATCGTTGTCAAAATCTGCAAGAAGCGGAGCCCAACTCCAATCTGTTTTATCTATACCGGCAAACTGACCTATTTCGCTGTAGGTTCCGTCACCGTTGTTGTGCTGAAGCATATTACGCATATACTGATGCCCGTAGCCATAGCGTAAGGCAATCTGAAATATGTCGTATGAATTGGCTCCAGACATTAATTTTCTTCGTTTTAAATCTTCGGGCAACATATCAACGGTAATCACATCTATGAAACCGTCGTTATCAATATCTGCTACATCATTCCCCATTGAAAAGTGGCTCATATGCCCAAAATAGTTCAAGCCCTCTTCGTTAAATCTTCCATTTTGTTGATTTACATACAGTAAATCTCTTGATAAGTAATCATTTGAAATATAAAGGTCTGGCCAGTTGTCGTTATTGGCATCTAATACCGAAACGCCTAATCCAAAACCTTCAAAGGTGATTCCGGTTTCTGCCGAAACATTTGTAAAAACCGGATGTCCCAGTTGCTCATTGTAATCATTGCGATATAACCGATCTGTATTCCTGGCGCTTCCGTTAGTTTGCATGGGTCTAACACTGATTGCAGAATTCTCAAATCCGCCGCCGGTTAATAGATACATATCCAGATCTCCGTCTAGATCGTAATCAAAAAACACCGCTTGAATAGATTCTCCCTGATCTGCCAAACCGTATTCGGTTGCAGCTTCAGTAAAGGTTAAATCGCCGTTATTGATGTAAAGCAGATTGGGGAACTCACTTCTGTTCCCCATTCCACCCACACTTAAATAAATATCATCATAACCATCTTGATTCACATCGATCACACTCACTCCGGTTGTCCACTTTCCGGAAGTATCAATACCAGAGGTTGTAGTGATATCTTCAAACTGCATAGCTCCTCTATTGAGGTAGAGTTTACTAGAAGTAAGATTTCCACTGAAAAAAACATCAGGTAAGTGATCGTTGTTAAAATCCCCAACGCCTACTCCACCTCCATTATAGAGGTACTCGTAATTGAGTATGTTGATCGAATCATTTGTGGTTATTGTATTTTCAAAATCAATACCCGTATAAGAAGCACTAAGACGCTCAAAGAGCGTCTCAGACTTTTTATTATCTGCGCAAGAACTTACCACAACGGCAAATACTAAAACAAATAGGTTTTTGATTTTCAAGGTTTGATCTTTAAAATTTTAAACTACTCTTAATTAGCAGAGTTAGGAACTAAATTAGGATTACGGTCTAACTCACCCTGTGGTAACGGCTGGTATTCTCTACCGTTGGCAAAGGTGTCAAACTCATCATCATTAGCTTGTAACTGCGATAACCTTGAAGAATCTTCTAACCATCCCCAGCGCTTAATATCGTAGTAGCGTAACCCTTCAATGGCTAATTCGGTTACACGCTCGTGCGCTAATTGGTTCATAAACTGAGTCAAGTTATACCCCGCAAATTCTGCTTCTCTATCCGGAAGATTTGCACGATCACGCACACGCTGTACTTGTGCCGCTGCAGTAGGAATATCACCGGTATTCGCAAGACATTCAGCATACATTAACAATACATCTGCAAAACGAATCACGTGGTAATTAATACCAGCGGTAAACGGATCACCTCCTGAATTTGCCAAAGTATATTTTGCGATATAATTCAAGTTTCGGTCTAAGAAATAATCACGACCGTAAGCTTGTGTAAGACCTTCTTCTTCGTTGTAGCTTAAGATAGTTGCCGCATAACGTGGATCTAAATTTCCGTCTACGGTTCTTTCTGATGATAATTCATCAACTAAAAACTGCGTAGGGAAAAAGTCATAGAAATCAGCTCCTGAATAGGTAGGTGCCAAAGCAATAAACTGTCTCCAGTTCACACTAGGATCACCACCCCAGTTGAAAACCGAATTTAAACTCTGTGTGAATTCAGCCCAAAAAATGCGACCCGGATTTGCCGCTTCTACGCTAGGATCCTGTGAAAAAAGATCTTGGTAATTCGCAGCTAGATCATAGCGTTGTGATTCAACAACTGTTCTAAAATAGGCTAACGCAGCATCATAATCGCCTTGATATAGCTTTAATTTACCCATTAAAGATTGTGCTGCACCTAAAGTCGCTCTACCTACGTGACCACTATCTGCACCACTAACTGAAGTATAATCTGCCGGTAAACTTGCGATAGCTTCAGTAAGGTCTGCCTCTACTTGCGCATAAATAGTAGCTTGAGTCACCTCTTGATTTGAAGGAAAGAAATCATCTTCACTTTTAGGAACACTCAATACTAAAGGAACATTATCATAAATGTTAGTTAGATTAAAATATGCCAAGGCTCTTAAAAAATAAGCTTGACCTAATAACCTACCTCTCAGATCTTCATCCATCTCTTCAATCAACGGTATATTCTCTAAAGCCTGATTGGCACGGTTTACCGTGATATAGTACCCCTCATAACACCAGCCTACAGCATCGTCTGTACCGGGAACTGTGAAATTACTGGTCTGTTGTAAGAAAGCCCACGGACTTCTAGATTTAGTTTCATCGCTTCGACCGTCGCCAATAACCGGCGTCATACGCTGGTACAAGCCGTCTATGATCAACGTATTGTATATCGCATCTACCGCAGCTATCGCCTGATCTTCATTGGTATAGTACGCATCAGCCGCCAAGCGGTTTGGGTTTATGATTTCTAATTCATCACCACAGCTGTAGAACAAGCTTGTGGTAAGCGCAATTAGAAAAACTTTTATCGTGTGTTTTTTCATTTTCTTAAAATTTTAATTGAGCACCAAGCATTGTTGTTAATGGTCTAGGATAAGTTCCGTAGTCAAAACCAGGGCTTAATACACCTGCTTGAAAATCTGGGTTATATCCTTTATAGCTTGAAAGAACAGCTACATTTTGAAGCGTCACATAAAAACGTGCACTTGACATATGAATGTTTTCAACAAATGTATCTGGCAGTGTATATCCTAAAGAAATCGTATTGATTCTAAAGTAATCTCCTTTTTGCAACCATCCCGGTCTGTTAGAATCTCTACCGTTGTTGTTAGGATCTAGGAATACCACTCTAGGCACTGTAGTATTTGTATTCTCTGGAGTCCAACGATTTAAGATATCCTCGTGCCAGTTTGTATATCCCGTTGTTGGCATCAAGCCTTTGTACAGGTTACTGTTGATGTAATTTCCGCCAGCTCCCTGACCAAAGATCGTGAAGTCAAAATCTTTGTAACGTGCTGAGATGTTGATACCGTAATTGAACGTTGGAAGTGCGCTACCTAAGAAAGTTCTATCTTCGTCTGTAATGCTTCCGTCGCCGTCAAGATCTCTAAATCGAATATCTCCAGCAGCAGTTCCGGGAGTTTGAAATGGTGCATTATCAACCTCTTCCTGAGATTGAAAAATTCCATCATAAACCCATCCGTAATGCTCTCCTAACGATCTTCCTACCACAGTACGAGCTCCGGTAGATGAGATCAAATCAAGACCGCCAATATCCAGAACTTCGTTGTTTACGGTATAAAAGTTTGGCGCAACTTCAAGATAGAAATCTCCAAACTGCTTTCTGATCACTGCAGAAAGTTCAATACCACTGTTTTTGATCGAACCTGCATTAGTAAGCAACTGTGAACCGATAGAACCATTAGAGATCGGGATTGGCACATAAGTAAGTACATCGTTTGAAGTGTTTGAATAATATTCTGCAGTAAAATCAACACCGCCATTAAACAATGTAGCATCAATTCCTACACTACGCGTCACACGAGTTTCCCACTTGATATCTTGATCAACAAGTGCTGTAACTGCCGCTCCTATTGCGCGACCGTAAGCAAAAGAATATGGGATACCACGGTTGATGGTGTTTTGATACGCGTAATTCAAAATTTCTTGGTTACCTACTTCACCAATACCTCCTCTAAGTTTTAAAGCAGTAATGAATTCAGGTAATTCAAATTCGTTGTGAATTTTCCAACCTAAACCTACAGAAGGGAAATAATCGTAGCGCAATTCTTCTCTAAATTTTGAAGAACCGTCACGTCTGATATTTGCAGTAAGCAAGTATTTATCATCAAAGGAATAATTCACACGACCTAGTAACGAACTGATCGCTGAGTTCTGAATGTCGTCATTAACACTGAAGTTTTCAGCATTTACCAGGTTCTTTACATAAGGCGCCGTTAAACCAACACCGGTTGCAGAAACATTGCGCGCATTAAACTTCTGGTAGGTTTGACCTGCCAAAACAGTAAGGTTATGCTTACCAAATTCTTTAGTCCAGTTGATCGTATTCTCGATCAGGAACGAGCTACTCTTTCTTGAACCATACTGCAGTTGTGCGGTAGGGTTAGGAAAGAAATATCCTAAATCGTATTGTGGAACAAACAATTGATCCTCAATATCTGTATTATCATACTGAAGGTTTGTCTTTAATTTTAAACCTTCAATAGGCTCAAACTGTGCATAAAAGTTCGCTAAAACACGATTTACTTTGGTTTGATTTTCAATAAGCGTATTGATACCAGGAACGTTAAGTGTGATCGACTGATGAATTGTAGCATCTGCTCCACCAAAACCTCCTAAGCGATTAGGATCGTAAACAGGAATGGTTGGCGCCGCTTGCAATAAGTCGTTTACCAATGATGGTCGACCACCTGGAAGTCCTATTGTAGTCGTATTGAATAATGGGTTTTCGTCAGAGTGTACGATATATACATTCTCACCAAAATTGAATTTACCCACTTCGGTATCAGAATTCACACGGAATGAATATCTTTTATAGTCAGGTCCAGAACCTACAAGTGTTCCTTCATTGTCTAAATAGTCTAAAGACACAAAGTAGCTTGTCTTCTCAGATCCACCAGAAATATTAAAGTTATGGTTCATGATATAACCATCTTTATATCCTTCATCCTGCCAGTCTGTATCAATATCATCTATATACAAATCTGAACTAGGATCATTACCAGGGGTCAAAGGCTGTCCTGCATTCGTTAAAAGTTCGCTGTTGATCATTTGGTATCCTTCACGATCCAACAAAGGAAGTTTTTGAGTAATGGTCTGAATACCATAATACGAGTTTACCTCAACGGCAAACTTCTTCCCTTTAGCACCGCTTTTAGTAGTGATGATCACAACACCGTTTGCAGCACGGTTACCATAAATAGCACCTGCTGTAGCATCTTTTAAAACCTGAATAGACTTTATATCATTCGGGTTGATATCACGTATTCCTCCAGAGATAGGAAAACCGTCTACAACATAAAGTGGCTCTGCGCTCGCTCCTTGGCCAAAGGTTGATACCCCACGAATTCTAACGCTAGGTGAAGCACCCGGCTGACCGTCACTGGTAATAGTAACCCCGGCAACGCGCCCCTGCATCATTTGTGTAACATCATTAGAAGCCTGCTTGGTCATTTCTTCAGTATCCACAACACTAACGGCTCCTGTTAAATCAGACTTACGCTGCGTACCATAACCTACTACAACGACTTCGTCTAAGGAGGATAAAGCCTCTTCTAGCGTTACGGTAAGCGAGGTCTGCTCACCCACAGTTATACGTTGCTCTTGAAATCCTAGATAGGTAAATACTAATACATCGTTTGCGCTAGCTTCAATTGAAAAGTTACCGTCAAAGTCTGTTACCGCACCAGTAGTGGTTCCTTCAACCAGAACATTCACTCCGGGAATAGGCATATTACCGTTTGAAGACAGGACGGTACCTGTAATGGTCTTGCTTTCTTGTGCTTGAGCACTCATAATGGGTGCCAAGACAATTGCGAGAAGAAATATCCCTTTCTTAAAGAGGTATTCAAAAACGCAAAGACAATCATAAAGTTTGTTTTGCTTCATGTGAACAAAAGATTAAAAGTTAATTATAAGTGTGTATTTTACATTTCCAAATGTAAGTAAAGATATCTCAATGAAACAAATTTATTTTAAGAAAAATTTAAACTTTAGCAGTTGAATATTTCAAAACAACATTGCGATAACGATTTTTTATTATTGTATTCTTAACATTTATTTTATTTTTACCCTTATTATTACATTTGCGACGGTTTAAATTCAACCTTTAATTCAGCCCTGTTAACCCATTTTAAAATGACAGATCAACTCAATAATTACAACTCTGAAGATAAAGTGCTGCTTGCAGTAGATTGTATAATCTTTGGTTTTGATCAGGAAGACCTAAAAATTCTTCTAATTAAAAGGGACTTTGAACCAGAAAAAGGCAAGTGGTCGCTTATAGGTGGGTTTTTAAAAAACACAGAGACTTTAGATGACGCCGCAAACCGTATCCTGCACCACCTTACGGGATTTGACAAAATCTATATGGAGCAGCTTTATAACTTTAGTAAGGTAGATCGTGATCCTGCTGAGCGTACCCTGTCTGTCGCCTATTATGCACTCATTAATATTGAAGACCACGACGAGCATTTAATAGAACAATATTCAGCGCAATGGTTTAGTATAGAAGAGGCGCCTTCACTCATTTTTGACCACAACGAGATGGTACGCAAAGCTATTCTTCGTTTACGTAGACGCGCTATTTCTAAACCTATAGGTTTTGAATTACTTCCCGAAAAATTCACAATGCGCCAATTACAAAAGCTTTATGAGTCTATCCTAAATGAAAAGCTCGATAAACGCAATTTTATCAATAAGGTAAATGGATTGGATGTATTGGTTAAACTAGAAGAGAAAGACATGTCTTCGTCACGCAAAGGTTCTTATCTCTATCAGTTTGATAAGGAAAAATACGATCGAAACGTTGAAGACGGAATCACGTTTAAGATCTAAGATCATCCCATTTTATACCGTATAGCCTTTCTTAAAGCAATGCTAAAGTTTCTGTTTTGTTGAAGTTTTTACCAATTCTATTAAACAAAACTGTACATTTGAGTAGATTAGAATACGCTAGATCTACTTATGAATACGGTCAAGACAAATTTTAGCATTAAAGATTTAGAAAGCTTTGGCGGCATTAAAGCCCACACCATACGTATGTGGGAACGCCGATATAATCTTCTAGATCCAGATCGTACCCCCACAAACATTCGCACCTATAGTTTAGATGATTTGCAAAAACTACTCAACGTCACGTTTTTACTAGATCACAACTATAAAATTTCTAAGATCGCCAAAAGGTCAAGTGATGAGATTGCATCGCTAGTGGCTGAGATCGTTGAAGAGCAAGATCTGGGCGCCAACCATCACGCGATCAATTCGTTTAAGATTGCGATGATGAATTTTGATCAACGTTTGTTTTCCCAGACGTATAATCACTTGCGACAGACGCTTGGCTTTAGTGAGCTCTTTTTTTCGGTATTTATTCCGCTACTAGAAAAAATTGGTTTTTTATGGCAGGCAGGGGTGGTCAATCCGGCGCACGAGCATTTTATATCTAACCTTATTAAACAGAAAATACTACTCAATCTTGATGCTTGCATCAACACCGTTGAGCAAAAATCTGACAATCTTTTCGTTTTGTTTTTACCCGAAAATGAAATTCACGATCTGGGCTTAATGTTCTTGAATTATGAATTAGAATCGCGCGGTCACAAGTGTGTTTATTTAGGGCAAAACATTCATATCGAAAATTTAAAATACATCGTAAAGACGCATAATAATCCGCATTTTGTGTCCTATCTCACGGTAAATCCTTGCGATATGGGAGTAGCCAAATTTGCTGAGCATTTCAACAAAACAATAGAAGAAGAACACATTCCGCTTTATTTATTAGGTAGAATGGTTCAAAAAATTGAACAGCAAGAAATGCCCGAAAACGTCAAAATTATTAAATCTATAGAAGCTTTATCCGCTGTACTTAACTAAACTGTATGCCTAAAAAAATTACTATTCTTGGATCTGGATTTTCTTCACTTGCCGCTGCGAGTTACTTAGCTCAAGCCGGTCACGAAGTTCATATCTATGAGAAAAATGCCACTTTGGGCGGTCGTGCACGACAATACAAACGCGACGGATTTACCTTTGATATGGGACCTTCTTGGTATTGGATGCCAGATGTTTTTGACCGCTTTTTTGCCGACTTCGGTAAAAAAACCTCAGACTTTTACAACATAAGTAAACTTGACCCGGCGTATCGTGTGTATTTTGGCAAGCACGATTCTATTGCCATTGGCGATTCTTTAGGCAAAATCAAAGAAACTTTTGAAGCTATTGAGCCCGGGAGTGCACAAAAATTGCAAGACTTTATTGACGATGCCGGAAACAACTATGAAGTTGCTATTAAGGATTTGGTGTATAGACCGGGCGTTTCTCCGCTGGAATTAGTAACTCCACAAACGATAAAAAAGATAGGA
The DNA here is from genome assembly GCF_020310025.1 of Leeuwenhoekiella palythoae. Taxonomy (GTDB): domain Bacteria; phylum Bacteroidota; class Bacteroidia; order Flavobacteriales; family Flavobacteriaceae; genus Leeuwenhoekiella; species Leeuwenhoekiella palythoae. The sequence goes on along the minus strand of NZ_CP084318.1, from coordinate 3,245,370 downwards.
AGCTTTTTTAGTACCATCAGTCGCGATGTGCGCAAGGTATTCAAGAATCCTAAACTAATTCAGATTTTAGAATTTCCGGTTTTGTTTTTAGGAGCGAAACCTAGTGATACTCCCTCCTTTTATAGCTTTATGAATTATGCTGATTTTGGAATTGGCACTTTTCACCCAAAAAATGGAATGCACGCTGTTATTGAAGGTATGATTACTTTAGCGGAATCTCTAGGAGTACAGATGCACGCCAATAGCAATGTGGAGTCTATTGTCACCGAAAATAATACCGCAACCGGGATCACTGTTAATGGAAAAACCATTAAAGCCGATATTGTACTTAGCGGTGCTGATTATCACCATACCGAAACACTTCTGCCAAAGAATTTAAGACAGTATTCTGAAACATATTGGGATAAAAAAACCTTTGCGCCCTCTTCTCTCCTATTTTATGTGGGATTTGATAAAAAGCTAGAGCACGTTAATCATCACACGTTATTTTTTGACACTGATTTTGACAAGCACGCCATAGAAATCTACGACAAACCTAAGTGGCCAGATGCTCCATTGTTCTATGCCAATTTTCCATCAATCAGTGATAAGGCGATGGCGCCAGAAGGTAAAGAAGCCGGGTTTTTCTTAATTCCACTCGCTCCGGGCTTGCACGATACTCAAGAATTACGTGAGGAGTATTTTGACCGTATCATCAATCGTTTAGAAGAACTTACGGGGCAATCGGTTAAAAAAAATATTATATTTAAAGAGTCCTTTTGCGTAAAAGACTTTGTGGAGCAGTATAATTCTTATAAAGGCAATGCCTATGGTCTTGCAAATACCTTATTGCAAACTGCATTTTTAAGACCAAAACTAAAAAGTAAAAAAGTTGCTAATTTATATTTCACAGGTCAGTTGACAGTTCCCGGACCGGGAGTACCACCTGCCTTAATTTCCGGTAAACTAGTGGCCGGTCTAATAACTAAAAATGACAAGAAAAAGAAATGAAACAAATTTTTGACAACGTATCGCTAGCTTGCTCAGAGACAGTCACGCGCTCCTACAGCACGTCTTTCTCCACAGCTACAAGAATGCTCGCTCCCAGCATAAGGCAGGACATACATAACATTTATGGCTTTGTGCGCTTTGCCGATGAGATCGTAGACACCTTTCACGCCTACGATAAGGAAAGCCTTTTTAATCGCTTTGAGGCTGATCTGGAAAACGCTTTAGAGGAAAAAATTAGTCTAAATCCTATTCTAAATTCTTTTCAGCACACCTTTCATACGTATAATATTGAGAAACATCTGGTAGATGCTTTTATGAATAGTATGCGCTTAGATCTTTCAAAAAGTAAATATTTAACCGAAGAAGAATACAAAAATTACATTTACGGTTCGGCAGATGTTGTTGGGCTGATGTGTCTAACGGTTTTTGTTAAGGGAGATCGAGAAAAATATGACGAACTCAAAGACTGTGCTATGAGTCTGGGTTCGGCATTTCAGAAGGTAAATTTTTTAAGAGACTTAAAAGCTGACCACGAAGAATTGAGTAGAACGTATTTTCCAAATACGAATCTCAACGAACTCGACGAGGCTTCTAAGCAAAAAATTATCGTAGAAATCGAAGCTGATTTTGCAAAAGGTCTTGCGGGTATTTGTAAATTGCCGGTAGAAGCAAAATTTGGCGTTTACACTGCCTATCGCTATTACCGTAAGCTTTTAAGCAAGTTAAAAAGTACGCCGTCACTTGAGATTAAAAATGCACGCATACGCGTTCCTAATTATGTAAAGGCCTCTTTACTTGCCCGCAGTTATGTAAAGTACCGCCTAAATCTTATTTAACATGCAAATAGCACTCTGGATTCTCGTATTCTTACTCACCTTTACCCTTATGGAATTTATGGCGTGGTTCACCCATAAATATGTTATGCACGGGTTTTTATGGTCGTTACACAGAGATCATCATCATAAAGATCACGGCTCTTGGTGGGAACGCAACGATTTTTTCTTCATCTTCTACGCCTTGATCAGTATTGGCTGTTTCTTATTATGGCAATATGAAAATGTATGGATTGGTCTTCCTATAGGACTTGGTATTTTTGCTTATGGCGTGACGTACTTTATGGTACACGATATCTTTATTCATCAGCGCTTTAAACTTTTTAGAAATGCCAATAATTGGTATGCAAAAGGAATTAGACGCGCGCACAAAATTCATCATAAACATTTAGGAAAAGAAGAAGGAGAATGCTTCGGGATGCTCCTTCCGCCAACGAAATATTTCAAAAAGTAAATGAGTTTTCTTACCGCTTCGTGGAAAAAGCTATGTTTTGCGAATTACGCGATCGATCCTGAAATTCTTTTACCCTACGTTCCCGCGCATACCGAACTTGATTTTTTTGAAGGGAAATGCTACGTGAGTCTCGTAGGTTTTCTTTTTGATGATGTCAAACTCAAAGGCATTACAATTCCTTTTCATAAGCGCTTTGAAGAAATCAATCTTAGATTTTACGTTAAACATTTTGACGGAAAACGATGGAAACGCGGTACCGTGTTTATTTCAGAAATCGTACAGAAACCGGCAATCGCTTGGGTAGCAAACACGCTGTATAACGAGCAATACAGTGTATATAAAATGCACTACAAACACGATTTAAATCACGATGAGAATTTCTTCAGTTATGGCATTGAGCTCGAAGAGCAGTGGCAGCTCTTTCAGGTAGCGACTGCTCCTGAACCCACAACTTATGCTCCCGGAAGCATCACCGAATTTATCACCGAACATTTCTGGGGCTACAGTCGTAAATCAGCAACGGAAAGTTGGGAGTACGAAGTCAAACATCCGCTTTGGAAAGCCTATGACGTACTCGATTATGAGATCATTTTTGATTTTGAAAAGCTGTACGGAGAAGCCTTTGCTGAACTCGCAACCAGAGATCCTGACAGCATTCAATGTATGGATGGCTCTGCGATTAGTATAGAAGGTAAAAAACTGATCAAATAGTATTATTGCGTTACTACTGTAAAGCGATAATCTAAAGGATCTAAAGCTTCAAATAACTGCGGAATCAATCCTTTTCCGTAGTGCAGATAAAACTCTGAAAAGTTGGTCACACGCTCTTGCAAGTTTTCCTGCGGAAACAACTCGTTCTGAATACTCGTAAAGCGCTTCACGTGATCACTTAATTTTTTCTTTTGTGCTTTTAACAGCCGCTTTTCTAAATGCTCTAAGCCTTTAAGTTGCTTTACTTCCTGAGCTTTTACCGCTCCTAAAAAAGAAGCATCAGTCTCTTGTGCGATGCTATACATTGCTTCAAACTGCTTGACTAAATGTTCTTTTTGCGGAGTAAAATCAACATCAATATTTGAGATTCGTCTTATTTTGCGATTTACAAGATCATTCTGGCTTAAGAACAATTCTTCAATAGAAAGATCCAGTTTGTGTAGCTTTTCTTCTTGTTTCTCGGTGATCAAAACCGCCGAATTACGCAACATCAGCATAGGAAAAGGAACTTCAACCTTATCAAAAAAGCTTTTCAACTCTAACCAATAAGCGATCTCTCCTCCTCCACCTATATACGCCAGATTAGGTAAGATCACCTCTTGATACAGCGGTCGCATTATTACATTAGGACTAAATGCTTCGGGTCGCTCAGCTAATGCTTCTAAGAGTTCATCTTTAGAGAATGCTATGTCGGTATCATTTACAAAATATCGTCCTTCTTTCTCAATAATACGCTCCCGAATTCCTTCCGCCAGATAGAATAAATTGATCTCCCGCGGATTCACCTGAACGCCATACCCTGCTTCTTCCAGCTTTTCAGCTTGTGTTTGCACCGCATCAAAAGCAGTTTGCGATACCAACTCGTTTTGCATATAAGGCGCAAAAATGCGCTTTAAATCGGCATCATCCCCATCAACAATCACCAGACCATAAGCCGCAAATAAATCGTTAGCAAGGTAACGTGTAGCTTCGGTAAGCGTGTTGTGTTTCAGATAGGCATCTTCAAACAATTTGCAAAGATCTCTAGCCGCGTTTGTGTTTCCAAATTCAGCACAAATAAGCTCATAAATTTGCTCTAGCCCTTCAGTGTTTAATTGCCCAACCGCACCGCTATCATTGTCGGTAGTATCCGGTCTATTCCATTGAATTTTTTTCCCGTGAATTCTAAAATAGTTGATCTCTTCAAAATCGTGATCCTCAGTCGCCATCCAGTAAACAGGAACAAAATCTTGCTCAGGATAGGCTGCCTTTAGCTTTTTAGCCAGATTGATCGTACTAATGATCTTGTATAAAAAATACAACGGGCCCGTAAATAAATTGAGTTGGTGCCCGGTAGTTACCGTAAAAGTTTGTGGTTCTGACAGCAAATTGATGGCCTGCGTTACCTCATCACTAGAATTTAGATTCTGATATTGACGGTGTAAGGCTTTTACGAGAGTTGCTCTATTTTCAGTTGAAAACTTCTTATCTGCGATCTGCTTTTTAAAATTTTCTAGATTCGGAAAATACCCATAAAATGATTTTAACTCCTCTTTCTGCTCCAGATAATCACAAATCAACTTTGAGTAGTAACCGGTATTTTTATAAGGTATATGCTTTACAGACATTGATAAAGGTTTCAAAAAAAAACTGATTAGGAAATTCCTAATTTATCGCAGCAAATTTTACTTTTTAAGTTATTTAAACTGCTATAATTAACAATCACAAAATGATTGCAAAACTACTAGTCTCAACTGAGTTTATGCCACAAATTTACGTTAATTCGCAGACATCACTTAATCACAATTTTAGTAGATTTACCTCTTACTAACCCTATAATTGTATGCACAAGTTTACTTATCTTTTCGCTTTTCTTTTTTCTATTCTTTCCGTAGCTCAAGACTTAAAATCACCTGAAGAATTTTTAGGTTATCAAGTTGGCACCCAATTTTCAAGACACGCAGATGTTGTGGCCTATTTTAAATATGTCGCAGAACATTCTGATTGGGTTACGTTTGATGAATATGGAAAAACCAATGAACGCAGACCATTAACCTATGCCGTGATCACCACGCCCGAAAATCAGGCGAATATTGAAACGATACGTACTAACCAACTTAAAAATGCCGGTTTAACTGATGGAAGCGCTTCGCCTGATAAAGCGATCGTTTGGCTCAGTTATAATGTGCACGGTAACGAGGCTAGTAGCACCGAAGCTTCTATGCTTACGCTATACGAACTGATCACCACTAAAAAAGATTGGCTTCAGAATACTGTGGTAATCATTGATCCTTGTGTCAATCCTGATGGACGCGATCGCTATGCCAACTGGTACAATAAAGTTAAAGCTACACCGTATGACACCAATCCTGATGCGGCTGAGCATAACGAACCGTGGCCAGGCGGGCGTACCAATCATTACCTTTTTGATCTAAACCGCGACTGGGCTTGGGCGACTCAGGTGGAGACCCAGCAACGTTTAAAAGTTTATAATAAATGGATGCCGCATATTCACGTAGATTTTCACGAACAAGGGATCAATAGTCCTTATTACTTTGCTCCGGCTGCTGAACCTTATCACGAGATCATTACGCCATTTCAGTTTGAATTTCAACGTGAAATAGGTACGAATAACGCAAAATACTTTGATGAAAACGGATGGTTATTTTTTACCCGAGAGGTTTTTGACCTTCTCTACCCTAGTTACGGGGACACTTACCCTACTTACACGGGAACCATTGGGATGACGTATGAGCAAGCTGGTGGTGGCCGCGCAGGCTTAGGAATTGAAAAAGCAGACGGTACCATTCTTACGTTAGTGGATCGTGTTGCGCATCACTTTACCACCGGACTTTCTACAGTTGAAGTTGCTGCGAAAAACGTTGAGCGTCTAAATACTGAATTTAACACGTATTACAGCAATCCTGACGTTGAGTTTAAAACATTTACGCTTACCGGCGAACTTGATCATCTCAATGCCCTTGCAGCTTTGTTAGACATTCACCAAATTGAATATTCTTTCATCGGCGCAGGTAAAGCATCAGGCACCGCTTATGGCGATGCTGATAAAACTTCGCTGAGCTACCCAAAAGCGATAACACTAAGTACCGATCAGCCTAAAGGAAAACTAGTACACGTTCTGTTTGAACCCGAAGCAGTTCTGACCACACCCCTAACTTATGATATCACCGCTTGGAGTTTACCGTATGCTTATGGTTTAGATGCTGTTGCCAGTACTAAAGCTGCAGCATCGGCTTCAGAATATATTGCTTCATCTATTCAAAATTCAGTCTCTAAAAGCGCAGCAGGATATATAGCAAAATGGAATAGTATGGGTGACGCACGCTTTTTAAGCGCCTTGCTTCAGGCAGGCATTAAAGTGCGTTTTACAGAAGAAGCCTTTACTAACAGCACAGTAAATTATCCTAGCGGAAGTTTGATCATCACGCGTAGCGATAACCCTTCAGAAAATTTTGATACTGATCTAGTGGCGATCGCTAATGAGTTTGAGCGCTCAATTACCGCTGTACCTACAAGTTTTGCGACTGCGGGTCCAGACTTTGGTTCTTCTGCTGTAAAGCTTATTAATAAAGCAAAAATTGGCGTGCTTACCGGCGAGCAAACTTCTTCATTGAGCTACGGTGCTACTTGGCATTTCTTTGAGCAGCAATTACACTACCCTGTTACTGCTATAGATGCTTCAGATTTAGGGCGCATCAATTGGAGTGATTATGATGTTTTAGTCTTGCCTAGCGGAAGGTATAATTTTGGTGATAATGTGCTACAAGATTTAAGAGCTTGGGTACGCAGTGGCGGAAATCTAATCGCTATTGATAACGCGCTACGTGTATTTGCAGATCAGGAAGGATTCAATCTAAAAACTGCGATCACCGAAGCGCCAAAAGACACCATCACCGCGAAAACTATCGCTTATGCAGATCGTCAAAAAGAAAGCGCTAAAAACCTGATCAGTGGTAGTATTTTTAAAACCAATATAGATACGACACATCCATTAGCTTTTGGATATTCAGACACCTATTACAGCTTAAAAATAGGTAGCGATGCTTATGCGCTTTTAGATCGTGGTTACAATGTAGGCTATTTAGATGCTGAACCTAAACGCGTATCTGGTTTTGCAGGCGAAGCAGCTTTGAAAGGTCTAAGCAACAGTTTAGTATTTGGCGTAGAACCTATGGGCCGCGGAACGATCACGTATATGGTAGACGATCCTCTTTTTAGAGCCTTCTGGGAAAATGGAAAACTATTCTTTGCAAACGCCTTATTCCTTAATAACCCCAATAATTACAGAAAATAAATACCTTGACTCCACTCGAATTCAAACTTATTGAAAGCCTGATTCTCCTATTTGTTTTAGGCATTATTCGCTACGTCGTTTCAAAACTTATCGTAAGCAGATACAGGCGTGCTAATTTTGATATCACCCGCAAACAACTCACTATAAAGGTCCTGAACATTCTCTTCTTTATGGTGCTAGGGTTTTGTCTGGCGGTGATCTGGGGACTTTCGGGACAAGATGTAATTGCCGGAATTGGATCTGTAATTACTATTTTAGGAGTTGCCTTTTTTGCGCAGTGGTCATTGCTTTGCAATATCACTTCCGGATTGATTTTGTTTTTTAATCATCCGCTAAAAATTGGTGATTACGTAGAGATTGTAGATAAAGATTTCCCAATGTCAGGGCGTGTTGAGAATATCACCTTATTCTTTCTGCACCTGCGGAATAAAGACAACCATGTTTATACCTTATCTAATACCATTGTTGTTCAAAAAACGATGCGTATTATGAAGCCGGAAGAGTTTTTTGAAGAGATCGAAAAATTGGAAGAAGATAAAAATACACCGGGTGCCGAAAGCGCTCTAGATTAACTACTATGAAAAATACTTTTTTATACCTATTGCTCCTGAGCTTTAGTTTTATCGCATGTGATCAAGAGAAAAAAACTAAGCCTGAACCTAACACGACTGAAACCGAATTTAAAGTTGATTATGAAAAATATACCCTAGACAATGGTCTGACGGTAATTTTGCATAAGGATACTTCAGATCCCGTGGTTGGTGTTGCACTCACGGCACACGTAGGATCTGCACGGGAGAAGGAAGGCCGTACAGGTTTTGCGCATCTTTTTGAGCACTTACTTTTTCTAGAATCTGAAAATTTAGGAAAAGGTGGTCTTGACCAATTGAGCGCACGCGTAGGTGGTAGCGGCGCTAACGGCTCAACCAACAGAGATCGTACCAACTACTTTCAGACTGTGCCTAGCGATGCCCTAGAAAAAATCATTTGGGCAGAAGCTGATAAATTGGGCTATTTTATCAATACCGTGACTGATCCAGTTTTGGCTAAAGAAAAGCAGGTCGTAAAAAACGAAAAGCGCCAAAGCTATGACAACCGCCCTTATGGTCACGAGCGTTATGTGATTCATAAAAATCTATATCCTAAAGACCATCCTTACAACTGGCAAGTGATCGGTTCTTTAGAAGATTTGCAAAATGCAACCCTTGCCGATGTCAAAGAATTTTACAACCGTTGGTATGTTCCTAATAATGTAACCTTGACTATTGCCGGAGATTTTGATACAGCACAAACTAAAGAATGGATCCAGAAGTATTTTGGTGAAATTCCTCGTGGCGAAGCCATAGCGCCTCTCGAGAAACAAATTCCGCAGCTTACTGAAAACAAGAACTTATATTACGAAGATAATTTTGCCCGCCTGCCTCAACTTACAATGACTTGGCCGGCAACTCCGGAATACACTAAAGATTCCTATGCGCTAGAAGTTTTAACCACATACTTATCTGACGGAAAAAAAGCGCCGCTTAATACGGTACTTATTGACGAACTTCAGCTAGCTTCTAACCCTAGAATGTATTATAGCGGCTCAGAACTCGCCGGAGAAATCAGCTTGAGCGTACGCGCCAATTCAGGTGTTGATCTTGATTCGGTTAAAGTAGGAATCGATCAGGCTTTGGCACTTTTTGAAAGTAACGGAATGACCGCAGAAGATTTGGAACGTATCAAAGCAAAACAGGAAACCCGTTTTTACAACGGCCTGAGCAGCGTTTTGGGTAAAGGATTTCAGTTGGCACAATATCAAATTTTTGCCGGAAGTCCGGGCTATATCAATGAAGACATTAAGCAAATTCAAAAAGTAAGCCTTGAAGATGTTCAGCGTGTTTATGAAGCCTACATCAAAAATAAAAACTATGTTGTAACCAGTTTTGTCCCAAAGGGTGAAGCAACACTTGCCCTTGCTGACGCTCAGGAAGCTGAAGTTGTAGAAGAAAAAATTGTAAACGGCGCCGAAGAAACTTTTGATCCTTCAATCGCTGCCGAGTATGAGCGTACCCCTTCTTCTTTTGACCGCACCGTTGAGCCACCTTACGGCGAAAGTCCGCAGCTTAAAGTTCCTGAAGTTTGGGAAAAAGAATTAGAAAACGGACTCAAAATCTATGGGATAGAAAATACTGAAGTTCCGCTTATAAATTTTGCGATAACAATCGCCGGTGGTCAGATCAGCGAGCCTGAGAATCAAAGTGGAGTGGCTAATCTTACTGCAGAACTTCTTACTAAAGGAACTCAAAATAAAACTACAGCGCAGTTAGAAGAAGCGCTAGATATATTGGGTGCATCGGTACGGGTCTATGCTGGTCAAGAAGCCACAACCCTAAGCGGAACCACACTCGCACGAAATTTTGATAAAACGATGCAATTGGTTTCTGAGATGCTTTTGACTCCGCGCTGGGATGCTGAAGAATTTCAGATAGCGAAAAAAAATGTACTCACGAGCTTAGAGCAGCAAAAAGCAGATCCCGGCAGTATCGCTGATCTTGCTTTTGCTAAAGCGATCTACGGCCCAGATCATACACTGTCTAAGAATATTCTTGGCACAACTGCTTCAGTTGAAGCCTTAAGCCTTGAAGACGTAAAGCAATTTTATGAAACCTATGCTCCTAATCTTTCTACTATTGAAGTAGTAGGTGCTCTTGACGAAAGTAGCATTACTAATGCCTTGACTCCATTAACCCAAGAATGGAAATCAAAAAATATTAGTGTAAAAATGCCTATTGTGCAAGCCAATTTAGAGCGTGGAATGGTGTACTTTATTGACGTCCCCGGAGCTAAACAATCACAGTTGAGATTTGGCTATGCAGCACTTTCGGCTAAAGATCCTGATTTTCTTCCAGCGCAAATGATGAATTATCGCCTAGGTGGTGGTGGTTTTGCAAGTGAACTTACACAGATGTTGCGCGAGACCAAAGGCTACACCTATGGTGTGCGATCTAGATTTGCAGGTTCTGCCCTCCCCGGTCCATTCATCGTGAGCAGCGGAGTTCGTAGTAATGTAACTGCAGAAAGCACGCAGCTAGTTAGAGAGATTATGCGTAGTTATGCTGAAGATTTCGATGCAGATGACTTAGAGTTGACTAAAGGCTATTTTATTAAAAGTAATGCTCGAAGTTTTGAAACTCCATATGCAAAACTGGGCTATCTTACCGAAATCGCGACGCTTGATTTTGAGCCTGATTATATTTTAGATCAGCAGGAAACCGTAAAAGAGATTACACTAGACAAGATCAAAGAACTGGCAAACACCTATGCTGATCCTGAAAAACTCATCTATGTGATTGTAGGTGATGCTAAAACCCAACTTAAAAAAGTGCAGGATTTAGGACTCGAGGTGAAGTTAGTAAACCAAAATCTTGAGGCTCAAGAAGCTTTGAAGAAATAAAGCTTTATTTAGATAGATTTGAAAACTATTATTGTAGTTTTATAACTGCAGTAATAGTTTTTTTATGCATTATCGTTTCCTCTTGCTGGTAATTCTTTCGGGCTCTTTATTTGGTCAACAACGTTTAGAGGGCTATGTGTACAGTGCAAAAGACTCTACTGTTTTAGAAGCTGCTAGTATCTATTTTGATGGTACAACCGTAGGCACCATTACCAATAAAAATGGACATTACAGTATTCCGGTTCAAGAAGGCATTACGAGTCCTTTAGTGATCACGATGATGGGCTACGCTCCTGTCTACCTTAATAAATTTGCAAATGGCGCAATGCCCCCCGTTTACCTTTCTGAGAAAACCGAAACCTTAGATCAGGTATTTTTAGAAACCGATCCGTGGTCGAGACAACGTAAACTTGACGTTTTTAGAACGCAATTTCTGGGGAATTCACCCGAAGCACAAAAGTGTCGCATATTAAATGAAGATGCGTTAGGGTTGCACTACAGTCCGTCAAAACTGAAGCTTTCCGCTTGGGCTAATGAACCGCTTATTATAGAAAACAAGCATCTCGGATACACCATAAGATACACCTTGACTGATTTTTATGTGGCTTACGATAAGGGAAGGTCTATACAATATCCTATTATGAATATGGTATATTACGAAGGATTCAGCTTTTTTCAGGAACTGAAAGAAAAAACACGTAGAAAATATTTAAAGAATCGGGAAGATTCTTACAATGGCTCTGTATTGCATTTTATGCGCGCTTTGGCTCAAAAGCAATTACACGAAAATAACTTTAGAATATTTTATAAGAAGTTTGAAACCCCGCCTTACCTACATTTTGAGTTTCGAAAAATTTTAGATCGTACTTACGTTAAGCTTGATGTAGAGACTTTAAGCATTCTCTATGACAATGCGGAGCAATCTTCACTAAAAGCGAAAGAAACTTTTGTTATTGATGCTTTTGGCAATCATAGCCCGCCCAGTGCTGTTATAATGAGTGGAGCAATGTCATACCGAAGGTTTGCGTTTACGCTTCCGCTAGATTATAAGCTTCAGCCTCAGTAAGCGCGCCTTCCACAAAGTCCTTTTTAAAAAACTCCAGATCTTCCGCTTTGAAATAATCAAGATCTAACATTTCGCCATCGCCCAGTCCGGCATTTATGGTAAGACTTTTATCGGTTAATTTAACCGATTTAATTGCGCTACGTTTAAACTGAACGAATTTAGATTCAGGGCTTTTAAAAGCTAAAATGTTATCATTCCACTTTATGATGGAAAAGTAATTGCCTTTATACGCTTGATAGCCAATAGTGCCTAACATAACGACGCCAACGAAAATATAACTCCAAGAAACTAAAGAAGACTCCTCATTAAATTGTGGGATGATACCCATTATCAAGTAAAAAAGCCCGTAAACTATCAAAGCATTGCGCTGCTTTTTATGAATTTTAGATGTGATCGCTTTCATTTCTAGGAATATATATTCCTAAAGATAACCTTTTATTTACTTACCGGCGCAGCGTACAGATCAAAATCTTCTGCATCAGTGATAGTTACAGTTACATATTCGCCCGTTTTCAAATAATGCTGAGTAGCATCTATAAGCACTTCGTTATCTACATCTGGTGAATCAAATTCGGTACGGCCTACAAAGTAGTTTCCTTCTTTTCGGTCGATGACGATGCGGTATTCCTTTCCTATTTTCTCCTGATTCAATTCCCAACTAATTTGCGATTGTATCGCCATAATCTCATTAGCACGTTCCATTTTTACCTCTTCCGGAATATCATCTTCAAGAGTATAGGCGTGGGTATTTTCTTCGTGTGAATAAGTAAAACAACCTAAACGCTCAAAACGCATCTCTTTTACCCAATCGCGCAGCAACTCAAAATCTTCTTGAGTTTCGCCGGGATAACCCACGATCAAAGTAGTTCTGATCGCCATTTGCGGCACTCTTTCTCTAAAGGTTTTCAGCAGTGCATTAGTCTTTTCGTAGGTGGTTCCACGACGCATCGACTTTAACAATTTAGTCGAAATATGCTGCAACGGAATATCTAAGTAAAAACACACTTTTGGCTCCTCATTCATCACATCAAGCACATCCATCGGGAAACCGGTAGGAAATGCATAGTGCAAGCGAATCCACTCAATCCCTTCGACCTTTACTAATTCGCGTAATAATTTTGCCAACGCACGCTCCTTGTACAGATCTAGTCCGTAATAGGTTAAATCTTGTGCAATTAGAATCAATTCTTTAATCCCGTTTGCAGCAAGTTTTTCAGCTTCAGTTACTAAATGTTCAATTGGCGTACTCTTGTGTCCTCCGCGCATTAACGGAATCGCGCAAAACGAACAAGGGCGGTCGCAACCTTCAGCAATTTTTAAATAAGCGTAGTTTTTAGGCGTGGTGGTAAGACGCTCGCCTATCAATTCGTGCTTGTAATCTGCACCTAAAGCTTTTAGTAAACCTGGCAATTCTGTAGTCCCAAAGTACTGATCTACATTAGGAATTTCCTTCTGCAAATCGGGCTTATAACGCTCAGAAAGACAGCCTGTAACAAAAACTTTATCTACTACACCATCTTCTTTTTTCTGCACATAGTCAAGAATGGTATTTACAGATTCTTCTTTAGCATTAGCGATAAAACCACAGGTATTGATCACCACCACATTACCTTCTTCCTCGTGCACCACCTCTTTGTTGTTTGCACGTAATTGGCCCATCAACACTTCACTATCATAAACGTTTTTAGAACAACCTAAAGTCACCACGTTTATTTTATTCTTCTTAAGGGTTTTAGTACGCATAATGCTCTTTATTTTGGGGCGCAAAGATACGGTATTTTAAGGCTTTTATATCTTAAATTAGTGGATTCTTAAACCTTCTGACTATGAGAGCTTTATTTTTTATGCTGATGGTATTAGGGTTAATCGCTTGTTCTTCTGATGAAACCAATGCTCCCGAAAATCCTACAGATGAAACGCTTTATTTTCCGCCGCTAAGCGGAACGGAGTGGGCCACGAGCGATCCGACCGACCTAGGTTGGAATACCGCTAAAATGGCTGAATTAGAAAGCTTTTTGACTGCAACGCATACCGAAGCATTTTTGATACTGCATAACGGAAAAATCGCTTATGAAGCTTACTTTAATGGAAAAACAGCAACGGATGTTTTTCCCTGGAATTCCGCCGGAAAAACCCTGACGGCTTTTACAGTCGGCATTGCTGCTCAGCAAAATTTACTGGATCTTAACGATAAAACCACCGCGTATTTAGGCCGTGGATGGACCTCCATGTCCGCAGAACAAGAAGACGCTATTCTGATCAAAAATCAACTCACGATGACTTCGGGAGGTGATTTTACCGCTGAGAATACCGCGTGCTATGATCCTGAATGCTTACAATTTAAAACTGCTCCCGATACCGAATGGTATTACTATAACGCATATTATACCTTGCTTCAACCAGTGTTAGATGCTGCAACATCCAACGGTTTTGAATCTTTTTTTGAAAATGAATTAAAGACTCAAATAGGTCTCGATGGGCGCTGGGTAAGCTTAGGTTATAACAACGTCTACTTTAGTACGGCCCGCAGTATGGCGCGTTTTGGTTTACTTAATTTAAGTCAAGGAAACTGGGATGGAAACCAATTGCTAAATAGCGCATATTACAAGGCAATGACCACCACATCTCAAGAACTCAATCCGGCTTATGGATATCTCTGGTGGCTTAATGGAAAAGCTCGTTATAAACTTCCGGGTTCTACACAAACCTTTTCCGGAAAACTAATTCCAAACGCGCCTGTTGATCTCATTGCCGGTTTGGGCGCCAACGATAAAAAGCTTTACGTGATTCCCAGTAAAAAAATGGTTATTATAAGATTAGGGCCGGCAGCCTATTCTGAGGATTTAGGCCCTACTTCTTATGATAATGATTTATGGAGTGTATTGAATGAGGTCTTTTAATTATTACTCTTCAAAATCCGCCGGTGTTTTACGCATGTTTGAAATTTGCTCGTACGCATACGCGAGTTCTAAAAGCTGTGCTTCAGATAAGGTAGGAGCAATAAAGGTCAATCCCATAGGGCGGTTATCTTCTTGATAGCCCATAGGCACAGTAACTGCCGGATATTTTGCCACAGCCGCGTAGCCCGCCATATAATTATTGATAGATAATACCGCATCAAGGTCTTGGGCTTTCATAGGTTCGTCAAAAAAGCGTCTTCCATTACGTTCTAGTGTATCTTTTATGGCTGTAAATTCTTCCGTTGAAGCAGAATCTGCAAGCACACCGTATAACAGCTTCTGACCATAAGGCATTCTGATCAAAGAATCTTTTTTATTGAATCCTGTGATATCCTTAAGATCCTTCACCGCCAGATTCTTTGATCCATAATTGGCAATATATGCCGGTAAATCCTTCTGCATATCAAGATTGAGAACACGCGTAAACTGCGGTAAATCAACTTCCGGACGTTCAATAGGTATTAATGTGGCTCCGGCTTTTCGCAACGCTTCAACAGCTTGCAGATAAAGCGTATCATCATAATTGGTATAATAGCCTAGACGCTTTTCGCTTAAATAAGCAGACGCCTCTACATCTTTTAATCCGTTTACATAATCAGTGGATGCTGCTTTTAAATTAACAGCGGCCGCATCGTCTTCGTCAAGACCGGTCATTGCCTGTAACAAGATCGCATTGTCAATTACACTGCGGGTCATAGGTCCAGGTGTGTCTAGCGTGCTAGATATAGGAATGATCCCGCCGCGAGATAATAAACCAATTGTTGGCTTCAGACCTACAACCGAGTTTGAACTGGATGGTGAAAGTATAGAACCACTGGTTTCTGAACCTACCGCTGCAACCGCAAAATTAGCAGCCATTGCAACGCCACTACCCGAACTAGAGCCACCAGTGTCATGTATTTTTCTTCCGTAGGGATTTAAGGTTTGTCCGCCCACTGCCGAATAACCGCTTGGGCAGTCGCCACAAAAGAAATACGCCCATTCGCTCAAATTGGCTTTTCCTAAAATAAGCGCACCGTGCTCTTTAAGCTTTTGAGTGATAAAAGCATCACCGGTGTCATTATCCTCAAAAACCACTGCTCCCGCAGTAGTAGGCATATCTGCTGCATTGATGTTATCCTTCAGCAGAATAGGCATTCCATAAATAGCATATGGATCTAAGTCATCTGCACGGTTCTCATCTAATTCGCGGGCCTGATCCAAAACTTTAGGATTTAACGCTATAACAGAATTTAAAGACAAGTCGTTGTTGCGGTCGTATTTTTTAATTCGGCTTAAATAAAAAAGAACCAACTCTTCATAAGTAAGTTGACCCTGAGCCACAGCCTGTTGAATTTCAGGAATGGTCTTCTCAAAAATAAAAGGCTTGAGTTGATCGTATTTTGTTTTGGTAAACGTCTTCACTTCAAAATTAAACGGCTTCCAAAGTGCTTCAGCATCTAAGACTTTAGAGTCTAAAACGGCATATTCGCGTTCTTGAACAGTAGAGTCATTTAAGGTCTGAGTTGCTTCTTCAGTAGAAGCATTTGAAGAGGTTTCTTTACAGGAAATTAAAAAGACAAGACTTAATAGAAGTAGTAGTTGTTTCATAGGGTGCTTAAATTTCACCCTAAAATACAAAAAGGCATCTCACAATTGTGGATGCCTTCTTATTTAATAGTGTTTAGCTGCTAATTTCTAAAAAATGAATCAACAAATTCAATTTTATTGAAAACCTGTAAATCATCAATTCCTTCTCCTACACCAATGTATTTCACCGGAATTTGAAACTGGTCGCTAATACCAATGACAACACCGCCTTTTGCGGTTCCGTCTAGCTTGGTAACAGCAAGCGAAGTCACCTCTGTAGCCGCTGTAAACTGCTTAGCCTGCTCAAATGCATTTTGACCTGTAGAACCATCCAAGACCAATAAAACCTCGTCAGGAGCATCATCGATCACTTTCTGCATCACACGTTTTACTTTGGTCAATTCTTTCATCAAATTGATCTTATTATGTAAACGCCCGGCAGTATCAATGATCACCACATCAGCATCCATCTTTACAGCGCTCTGTACGGTATCAAAAGCCACCGATGCCGGGTCACTTCCCATCTGCTGTTTTACGATAGGAACATCTACCCGGTCAGCCCAAATTTGTAATTGATCTATCGCTGCGGCTCTAAACGTATCTGCCGCACCAAGAACCACCTTAAGTCCTTTCTGCTTGAATTGATGTGCCAGTTTCCCGATGGTTGTAGTTTTCCCTACACCGTTTACACCAACTACCATAATCACATAAGGCTTTTTAGCAGGAACGGTAAAATCTGTAGCGTCACCGGTATTGGTCTCGCTCATCAAACCTGCGATCTCTTCTCTTAAAATAGTATTGAGTTCTTCGGTCCCTAAATATTTATCGCGTGCCACACGAGCCTCGATCCTGTCAATGACCTTTATAGTGGTCGCAACGCCCACATCGCTTGAAACCAATACTTCTTCAAGATCGTCAAGCACCTCATCATCAACCTTGCTTTTACCGGCAACAGCTTTACCTAACTTGTTTAAAAAGTTAGCATTGGTTTTCTCTAGACCTTTGTCTAAAGTTTCCTTTTTTTCCTTTGAAAATATTTTTTTGAAAAAACTCATCGTATTTAAGATGCATAGTTAACAACGCAAAGGTATCTCTTTAACCTTGTTTAAAATTGAGACAAAAATAAAAAAATACAAAAAGCCGTTACACCAAAGTGTAACGGCTACGTATAAACATTTAGAATGTCTTATTTTTTGTCTAAAAACTCTCCAACCATTTCTGGTGCCATAACAGCTTCCACAAAAGTGTAAGCTCCTGTCTTAGGAGATTTTACCATTTTAATGGCTTTGGTCAAACGTTTTGAACCGGTCTGTAATGTTGCTACTGATTTCTTTGCCATGTCTTATTTTATTTCTTTGTGAACAGTCATTTTATTCAAGATAGGGTTGAATTTTTTCAACTCCATTCTATCTGGTGTGTTCTTCTTGTTCTTAGTGGTAATATAACGAGAAGTTCCTGGTTTCCCAGAAGCTTTATGCTCTGTGCACTCTAAAATTACCTGTACTCTATTGCCTTTCTTTGCCATAATTCCTAATCGTTATACCGTTATTATTTAGTAAGAAAGCCTTTAGCGCGTGCTTCTTTAAGCACAGCAGTAATACCTTTCTTATTTATATTTTTAAGAGCGGCTGTAGAAATTTTTAATGTAATCCACTTATCTTCTTCAGGAATATAGAAACGCTTTTTGATTAAATTGGCATCAAATTTACGCTTGGTCTTATTCATCGCGTGAGAAACATTGTTTCCTACCATTGCTTTTTTGCCCGTAAGCTCACAAACTCTTGACATGATTCTAAACTTTATAATGTGTTACTGAAAAACAGGGTGCAAATTTACACAACTAAAACAAGTTGACCAACTTAAATTACGAGTTTTTTAAAATTTCTTTCTGAAGCAGTTCAAAAGCTTTATTGACGCTTTTTGAAACTACTCGTTCGCGCTGACTGCCCATCATAAATTTATGAGCAACTACGCCGCTTGGCGAAGCAATCCCTATGTAAACCGTGCCAACATCTGCATCAGAATCACCCTTCGTGGGTCCGGCGTTTCCTGTAGTGGCAATTGCATAATCTGCTCCATACCATTGTTGTACCGATCGTGCCATCGCTTCTGCGACTTCTGCACTCACCACCGAATGTTCATCAATAAGCTTCTGCTCTATTTTTAGCAATTCAACTTTTGAATGTGTGGCATAGGTGACCATTCCGCCTTTATAATAAGCTGACGCCCCCGGGATACTTGTAATTGCCGCTGAAATCTGCCCGCCGGTACAACTTTCTGCAACGGCCAAGGTGCGGTGTCTTTCGGTTAATAGTCTCGCGACCACAGCCTCAATAGATTCCCCGTCATCATAACCTACTATAATTTCTCCTATAAGTGCGTGCAAACCTTTGATCTGCTCGTCTAGACGTTGCTCTAGTAAAGCTTTATCCGGTCCTTTAGTCGAAAGTCGAAGACGTACTTTTCCCAGTGCAGGCAGATAAGCAAGCTTAATATCTGCAGGAAGTGCATTTTCCCAATCAGCTATTCGATCTGCGATCTCGCTTTCCCCCATCCCGTAGGTTTGTAGCGTTCTATGCAAAATAAAAGGCCTGCTGAATTCCTTCTGAAGCCGCGGAATAACCTCAGAAGTCATCAAACCTTTCATCTCAAAAGGCACACCGGGCATCGATATAAAAACCGTTTTACCTGATTTCATCCACATTCCGGGTGCAGTGCCGTTATGATTCATCAAAACCGTAGCCTGACTAGGCACAAGTGCTTGCGAGCGATTTGCCGGAAGCATAGGCCTATTGACGTGATGCTTAAAAATGCGTTCAATGTTGTGTAGTACCGCTTGATCTTCTACTAAAACATCATCAAAAAATTCGCAAAAGGTATGTTTAGTGACATCGTCTTTTGTTGGGCCTAAACCGCCTGTGATCAATACGATTTCAGTAGTTTTCTGAGCTTCTTCAAGACAATGTACAATATGCTCTTTAGTGTCTGAGATCGAAGAGATCTGATACACTTCAACCCCTATTTTATCGAGTTCTTTCGCAATAAAAGCCGAGTTGGTATCTACGATCTGACCTATAAGTATTTCATCACCAATGGTAATAATATGAGCTCGCATTACATCTTCCAGTCTTTGCGCATTTCTTCTATTGCATTATTAATATAAGTCACGATGGTATTAAGCTGCGGTCTGATCGCAGAAGTAGGTTTGTTGCTATCAGCCCAGCGTTCCATCGCCGAAATTTCACGTATAAGATCTATCCCAAACATTTCTAGGTTAGGCTTCATTTTATGAGCAAATTGATACGCCATTTTATGGTTGTCATTGTCAATTGCCATTTGCATACTCTCAAGATCAGGCGGAATTTCGGTAAGAAATGCTTCGACAACAGTTTTCATAAATTCTTTGTCGCCGCCAGACATATCTTCTAACTGATATAAATCGTAGTGGGTGGGCATAAGTTTTTTGATTTAAGGTTATTTTATATTCACAGTAAATATGGGTTCATTCTCTAAATAGCCGGTCAATCTATCATCTATTGCTACAGGCCCTACCCCGGCAGGTGTTCCTGTAAATAATATGTCACCAATTTTGAGGGTCATAAATTGAGACACGTGCGCGATCAGGGTATCAATATCATAAATCATATTAGCCGTATTCCCTGATTGCACAATTTTATCATTTTTTTCTAAATGAAAGTTAATATCATTCAATTCTTTGAACTTTTCTTTAGGCACCCAGAAATCTCCTAAAACCGCCGAACCATCAAAGCCCTTGGCCTTTTCCCAAGGATGCCCTTTTTCTTTACACTCCCGCTGTAAATCACGTGCAGTAAAATCAATACCTAAACCGATTTCATCATAATATTTATGCGCAAACTTAGGCTGAATATATTTCCCTAACCGATTGATACGCACCAGAAGCTCTACCTCATAATGCACCTCATTAGTAAATTCAGGAATCACAAATGGATGCTTCTTAAGCAATACCGCCGAATCTGGCTTTAAAAAAAACATAGGCTCTGATGACGCCTTGCTGTTCAATTCTTTTATGTGGTCGCTGTAATTCTGACCTATGCAAATAATTTTCATCGTCTAATCTGTAAATAAAACTTTAAAAGCAGGTGCCGGCGCGTTACCCGCCAAAGCACTGCCTGCTGTATCTAATTGCGTAACCGGTTTCCAGCCGGTTAAGCTTTTATAAAAGCAGCGCGGGTTGCTCTGGTTTTTTGCAATTTCAACACCTTTAAAGATAGGCGCATAGCGCTCTACTTCATAATTGATATAATAGCCTTCATTGTTTTGAACACTTAGAATTTCGGTAAATTTATTCTCCGGAATAAATAAATGCTCAACTACAATATATACGCCTTCGGAAGGAACATTTAACTTATAGGGCAGCATATTCACTTTCATTTTGGCTGCATTTTCAGGCTTTTCCAGTACTAATCCGTCATCCAGAAGATCGATACCCGGAAGCCCATCCTCAGCAACTTCTAAAATACGCAACCTAAATTTTGCAGCCGGGTTGTCTGCACCCAACACCCGATAAAAGTCGATTTCAAGATTCTTCAAAAAACATCCTTGATCAAACTTTTTAGGTCGCGCATAATAGCGTGCTAAAGCAGAAGGATAAGCGCCACCACTAAAATTACCCAAGCCCACGATCTTTGCCCCTACAAACGGATTTATGCGCTTACTACGGTGATCTTGAAGATCATAAATCACGACTTCCCGCAATGCATTTAAGCTGGGCTGAAGCGCTATAGTTTCACTCATAGCGCCTAGTGAAAGCGTTCTAGTCTCATAACCAACACTTGACACGAGCACCTGCATAGACTGAGCAACATCGCCTGCCTCGAATCTGAAATCACCGTGCACATCTGCCGAAGTTCCGCGTTTGAGTTCAGGTAAGATCAAATGCGCATAAGGCACACCTTCTTTAGAATTTGCATCAATCACTTTTCCTCTAAATGCAGTTTCTTGAGCAAATACGAGACTACTTGCTAATAGAAAACCAAAGAGGAAAAATACACGAGACATTGCCTAGAAAAGCTTGGTGTTCAATTTTCTGAGCTTTATTGCCGTCAATACTTTTTTAGTATACAACGGGAAGTCGGCATTCTGAATCCATCCAAAATAGCCAGGCTCATTTTCTAGCACCTCTTCTACTTTCTTCCCTTTGTGTTTTCCGAAAGAAAAGATCTCTTCTCCCTCTTTGTTAAAGGCAATAAATCCGGCAAAATCCGCAAACTTCTTACGCGCACTAAACTCCGCCAGACTTTTCATATTATTTTCGAGATCCTCATAACGATCAAGCTGCGACTTCAACACCTCATAAGTGGCGATCGTATCAGCCTCTGCACTATGCGCATCTTCTAAAGTTTGATCACAATAAAATTTGTAAGCTGCGCTTAAGGTACGCTGTTCCATTTTGTGAAAAATAGTCTGTACATCAATGGCATTTCTATTTTTCATATCAAAATCAACTTCAGCTCTCAACATTTCTTCAGCCAAAAGCGGAATATCAAAACGATTAGAATTAAAACCGGCCAGATCAGAATCTTTGATCAGGTTGTTGATCTCTGTAGCCAATTCTTTAAATGTGGGTTTATCTGCTACATCTTCATCTTTGATGCCGTGTACCGCTGTGGTTTCAGCAGGGATGGGTATAGTAGGATTTACGAGCCAGGTATGCTTTTCTTCCTTTCCGTCAGGAAAAACTTTCAATACCGAAATTTCAACAATGCGGTCTTTAGCCACATTAATTCCGGTTGTTTCCAGATCAAAAAAGCAAATAGGTCGAGTTAGGTTAAGATTCATTGCTATAAATTTTCTACAAAAGTACGATTACCAATTTTATAAGAATCACATTAATAAACGTATTTTATACGTTAAAAAGTTACAGATTATTCTTTTGTTTAACATCCCAAACCGCGTTATATTTACAAAACAACCAACTTTTTAACGAAAATGATTTCGCATATCGCTTATCTAAGCACGCAAAGTTTTATTCTAAACGATTCGGACTTAGAAAGCTTACTTCAACACGCAAGAACCTCTAATGCTTTACTAGGACTCACCGGAATCTTAATTCATCTTGACGGCCATTTTATTCAATTTATTGAGGGTGATAAACCAGCACTTGATCAGATTTATAAAAAGATTACCACAGATCCCAGGCATTTTGATCTGAAGATTTTATCTGAAGGAAGTTCTACAAAACGCTGCTTTGGAGCTTGGGACATGTATTATAAAAAACTTACCAATACACAGCTCGATACGCTAGGGGCTTCAGAAAAAAAGAAATCGTACGATCATTTAAAACCTTTAAGTGCGCAAGCCGCAGAAGAAGTCCCTGCATTACAATTACTACACAATTTTGTTGAGGCGCTGTCTTAGACAGCCTACATTCTGCACTAAATTACTAAACTACCTGAGGACAAACTCAAGATGAATTCCGCGAAAACGAATTTTCAATTTCGATGCATCTCCACAGTTCTCTAGACGGAGTATTAACTCTTTGACGGTGCCAATAAAAAAACCTGTGAAGTTAAGATCTCATAGGTTTTTATATATTTTCAAGATGCGCTCAACAGTTCTAAACTGCTCGATCCACGTCCCAAGCCTCTAAGTACTGCGCAACACGCTGAACAAATTGCCCACCCAGAGCACCATTTACCACGCGATGGTCATACGAATGTGATAAGAACATCTTTTGTCTGATTCCTATAAAATCACCATCAGGAGTTTCTATTACCGCCGGAACTTTTCTAATCGCTCCTAACGCTAAAATCCCTACTTGTGGCTGATTAATAATTGGGGTTCCCATAACACTACCAAAAGTACCTACGTTAGTCACAGTATATGTTCCACCAACGGTATCATCTGGTTTTAACTTTCCGGCTCTGGCTCTTGAAGCCAAATCATTAACCGCTTTAGCCATTCCTACTAAATTCAATTGATCTGCCTTTTTAATAACAGGAACAATTAAATTTCCATCAGGGAGTGCCGCAGCCATACCCAGATTGATATCCTTTTTCTTAATGACTTTATCTCCATCAACCGAAATGTTGATCATTGGGAAATCACGAATTGCCTTCGCCACGGCTTCCATAAAGATTGGAGTAAACGTCAACTTCTCTCCTTCTCGTTTTTGGAATTCATTCTTTACCTTATTTCTCCAGTTCCAAATATTGGTTACGTCAACCTCTATAAACGATTGTACGTGTGCCGAAGTCTGCACCGAAGCGATCATATGCTTTGAGATCATTTTGCCCATACGCGACATCTCAATGATTTCGTCACCTCCGTTAACACTTACCGGAGCAGCCGGTGTTTCTTGTTTAACCGCCTGTGTTGGTTTGGTCGCAGGCTTAGATGGCGCTCCGCCGTCTTTACGCTTAGCTACATAAGTAAGTATATCATCTTTAGTTACACGGCCTTCTAAACCGGTGCCTTCAACCTGATCTAATTCCTCTTGAGCAATGCCTTCTTCCTGAGCAATACTCTTTACTAAAGGAGAATAAAAACGCTCTCCATCGTTGCTAATGCTCGGTGTTGAAGTAGTTTCTTTTGCTTCTGTAAGCATTTGCTCAGCCGCCTGTTCTGAAGCATTTTCTTCTTCTGAAGTGTTATCCTCACTTGCTTCACTCGTAGCCGGTTCTGGCATTGCATCCCCTTCTCCTTCTGTTTCAATGATCGCAATGGTTTGCCCTACCTGTACTACATCGTCAGCTTCAAAAAGCTTTTCTACCAATACACCTTCTACTTCACTTGGAACCTCACTGTCAACTTTATCTGTGGCAATCTCAACAACGGGTTCATCCAATTCAATGGTATCCCCTACCTCTTTGAGCCAGTTTGTCACTGTAGCTTCAGCGACGCTTTCTCCCATTTTCGGTAATTTCAGTTCAAATCTTGCCATATTATCAATATAAATATTAGTTGACTTTAATTTTTTGCGAATTTACTAAAATAAAGCTTATGAAAACGATTTTTATTTAAACCGCCTACCATTTTAGTAAGGCCCCGCGATGTGTAGAGGCATCGCTTCCGAGGATAAAATTACAATTTGAGGGGCGTATGCGAAACCTATTTTTGCTGTTTTTTAACAGCTGCATCGTTGAGATCACCTCCGTAAATGACAGCGCATTCATATCAAAAGTGAGTATTCCGGGCGGTAATTTTGTCGTAATCTGATCTAAACGAATAGACTCGCATTTCATTTGAGGCTTCAATTTAGTTACTAAGCCTTTCGGAATTTCGCTATCAGAACACCAATACGCGCGCTCCAACGATTCTTCACTCGTTATTTTATCAAGCGTTTCTTGATTTTTACTGAATGCTAAAAAGTTTAAAACCAGTGCTAAAAGCTTATCAGACACGAAACCTTGCGAAAAATGCTTCCGCTGAAAAATATGCATTGCTTTATAAAATCTTCGGAAATACCGGCGATCTTTTATTGTGCTTTCTCCTTTAAAATGAATTACCGGAAGGTTTCCGCAGTAAAAATTTGCATAGCCAAGCTGAAGCAATCTATAACTGAGATCGATGTCTTCACCATACATAAAAAAGGCCTCATCAAACCCACCTAGCTCGTGATATGCCGACTGTGTAATGAGCATAAATGCCCCAACCAACACCGGTGCCAAACCCACCTCATCCTGTGCGAGTTGATTAGCATAATAGGATGATGTATCTCCGGTCATTTTCTTAAGTGCCACTTTTGGAGTGGGAATATTGCGTTTACTTTCCGGAAGATATACCCCGGCGCCATCGATCAATCTGGGACCTAAAGCGCCAAAATTTTGCTGCTTTTCAGCAAAAGCCAGAAGAGTTTTAAAACAAGCTTCGGGAAGCACCGTATCTGGATTTAAAATGCAAAAATATTTCCCTTTAGCTTGCTGAGCAGCTTGATTGTACGCCCGAGCAAAACCAAGATTTTCTGAATTCTCAATAAAATGTACCTGCGGAAAATAAGTTGTGACCAGATACGCCGTTTCATCTGAAGAGTTGTTGTCAGCAACAATTATTTCGGCTTCGATATCTTGAGTTGCACGTTGCACACTTTCTAAACAAAGCTGTAAATAATACGGCACTTTGTACGAAAGTATGATCACCGAAAGCAACATAGTTACTGCTTTAATGAATTTTCAAACGGAATACGGTTGAGAATACTACGTCCCAAAGTAACCTCATCAGCAAATTCGAGCTCATCTCCCACCGCAATACCTCGTGCGATCGTAGAAGTTTTAATCCCAAAAGATTCGATCTGGCGATAGATGTAAAAGTTGGTCGTATCACCTTCCATCGTAGAACTCAGCGCAAAAATAAGTTCGTCTACCTCTCCTTTTTTTACCTTTTCGACTAAAGAATAAATATTCAAATCCTGCGGACCAATGCCATCCAATGGTGAAATTTTTCCTCCTAAAACGTGATAATGCCCACGATACTGGCTGGTATTTTCAATAGCCATCACGTCTCGTATGTCCTCAACCACACAAACTATAGCAGCTTCTCTATTAGGATTGGCGCAAATCTCACACAGCTCTGTATCTGAAATGTTGTGGCAGTTTTTACAAAATTTGATTCCGCTACGTAAACCGGTAAGCGCTTCTGCTAATTGTTCGGTTTGACTTTCGGGTTGCCGCAACAAGTGTAAAACCAGTCTCAATGCAGTGCGTTTACCAATTCCCGGTAATTGCGACATTTCATAAACGGCTTGCTCCAGAAGTTTAGATGAGAATTCCATAGAGGGTAAAGTTAGCAAAGATTAAGGCCAAAATCGCAATTTAAAAGATTGCTAAGCCTTAAAATAATGGAGAACAAAATCTAGTATGCGCTGTGCGGCTTTCCCATCACCATAAGGATTGTGTGCGGCGCTCATTATTTTATAGGCTTCGGCATCCTCTAGAAGACGCAGTACTTCCATTTTTAACTGCACCGCATCAGTGCCTACAAGCTTAACCGTTCCGGCAGTTACTGCTTCGGGGCGCTCGGTGGTATCGCGCGTTACCAGCACCGGTTTCCCCAGACTCGGCGCTTCCTCCTGCACGCCGCCACTGTCTGTAATAATTAAAAACGATTTATCAAGTAGCCACACAAAATCTGGATATTCTAAAGGCGGAATTAAAGTGATGTTTGAATGATTGCCTAAAATAGTATGAACCACAGATTTTACATTGGGGTTTAAATGCACAGGATATACAAAATGAATATCATCGCGCTGAGTTGCGAGTTGGGCGATGGCTTGGCAAATACGTTGCATCCCGGCGCCAAAATTCTCTCGTCGATGTCCTGTTACCAAAATTATTTTTTTGGTCTTAAACGGAATGTTTTCAGCAAAATCAGGATTCTGCTGCTGAACTTTTTCTACAGTTTCCTGAAGCGCGTCAATAACGGTATTGCCGGTTACGCATAAACAATCTTCCGGAATGCGCTCTTTTAACAGATTGGCTTTAGCCTGAGTTGTTGGCGCAAAATGAATGTTTGCAACTAAACCTGTAAATTGCCTGTTGAGCTCTTCGGGGAAAGGTGAATGTAAATTGTGCGTACGCAAACCTGCTTCAATATGACCTACTTTAATACCGGCGTAGAATGCGGCCAGACTGGCTGTCATCGTGGTTGTGGTATCGCCATGAACCAGAACCAGATCAGGTTTAAAGTCTTCTAATGGATTTTTAAGCGCGAGCAATGCGCGAGAAGTGAGGGTATACAAATCTTGATTTTTTTGCATTAGATCAAGATCATAATCAGGAGTAATTGAAAAAAAATCAAGCACCTGATCAAGCATTTCCCGATGTTGAGCGGTAATACAAACTTTAGTAATTAAAGACGTATTACTTTTAAATGCTTTAATTACCGGAGCCATCTTGATTGCTTCGGGACGGGTACCAAAGATGAACAATATGCGTTTTGCACTAGAGTCGGCCATCTGCTCCTTCTTTTAAAAAGCCTTTGACATCATACACCACTGCAGCATCGTTTTTCAATTCCTCTAGATCAAGCTTTTCAAAATCACGATGTGCTACAGCTAAAACTATCGCCTCAAATTTTTGATTTTCTATAGATGGAAGCAACTCAATATTATATTCTTCCTTAACTAAATGCGCATCTGCCTGCGGATCATACACCGAAACTTTTGCCCCATATTCCTGCAAATCTGTAATGATATCAATCACACGCGTGTTGCGCACATCAGGGCAATTTTCTTTAAAGGTTATCCCTAGTACTAAAATGCGACTGTTTTTAAGCTTGATGTCCTTTTGCGCCATAAGTTTAACCACTTGTGAAGCTACATAAGGTCCCATACTATCATTGAGCTTTCTACCTGCCAAAATAATTTCAGGATGATACCCCACTTGTTTTGCTTTTTGCGCCAGATAATACGGATCAACACCTATACAATGACCGCCCACCAATCCCGGTTTGAAGGGTAAAAAATTCCACTTTGTGCCCGCAGCTTCCAGCACAGCTTGCGTATCAATATTTAATAAATTGAAAATCTTAGCGAGTTCGTTTACAAAAGCAATGTTGATGTCGCGTTGAGAATTTTCGATCACTTTTGCCGCTTCAGCTACCTTTATAGAGGAAGCTTTAAAAGTGCCTGCGCTGATTACCGAAGCATAGAGCGCGTCTATCTTTTCAGCAACTTCTGGCGTTGACCCGGAAGTTACTTTTCTAATTTTATCTACCGTATGAGTTTTATCTCCGGGATTGATGCGCTCTGGAGAATAGCCCACAAAAAAGTGGGAATTAAAAGTAAGTCTGGAAGTTTCCTCAAGAATAGGCACGCAGATTTCTTCGGTCACACCGGGATACACAGTAGACTCATAAATTACGGTATCGCCATCTTTAAGATAGCTTCCTACAAGTTTACTAGCCTTGATAAGCGGCGTTAAATCGGGATTGTTATTCTCATCAATAGGCGTAGGAACCGTAATGATATATGTTGTACATTCTGACAAATCATCTACTTCAGCAGTACAGTACAATCCGGGTTGATCTACTAATTCAGCAAGTAAAACCTCGTCGAGAAGTTCTTTTTCGAGTTCACCGGTTTTATCAAAACCTCGTTTCAATTGGGTGATGCGTTCTGTATTAATATCAAAACCAACGGTTACATATTTTGTGGCAAATAAGCGCGCTAAAGGCAATCCTACGTAACCTAACCCAATTATGGCTATACTCATTTATCTTCTTTAACTGTTTTTAAATGCGCTCTATACCACATTATCGCTTTACGCAGACCAGCGTCTAAATCATAATCAGGATCATAACCTAAAAGATTTTTAGCCTTACTAATCGATGCTAACGAATGCGGTACATCGCCCGGCCGCTCAGGGCCATATTTTGGCTGAACTTTTACTAAATCACTATCATAATTCAGCAAGCGTTCTTTGAGCAAATTTACTAATTCGGTTAAAGAAGTACGCGCTCCATACGCGATATTATAAATTTCATTTAACGCCAATGGATTTTCTGTAGTAAGCGCTAGTAAGTTGGCTTGAACTACGTTATCGATGTAGGTGTAATCTCTAGAAAAACTACCATCACCGTTAATAACAGGAGATTCTTGATTGAGCAATGCAGCAATGAACTTCGGGATCACCGCAGCGTATGCACCGTCAGGATCTTGTTTAGGACCAAATACATTAAAATAGCGCAGACCAATAGTATTAAAGCCGTAATTTCGCTTATAAACATCAGCATAATACTCATTGATGAGTTTGGTTACCGCATAGGGTGAAAGCGGTTTACCGATCTCACTTTCGATTTTAGGCAAGGCTTCATTATCTCCATAGGTCGAAGAACTCGCCGCATATACAAAACGCGTAACACCTTCTAGTCTAGATGCTTCGAGCATATTTAGGAATCCGGTGACATTCACCGAATGCGTAAGCAATGGCGTCTTTAAACTGCGTGGCACAGATCCTAGCGCAGCTTGATGGCTTACAAATTCGCAGCCGGCCACAGCCTGCTTACAAGTTTCTAAGTCTCGTATATCTCCTTCTATAAACTCAAAATTATCAAGAGCCAAAAAGTCTTGAATATTTTCTTTATTTCCGGTTGATAAATTGTCTAAACAACGCACAGAAGCGCCAGCTTGTAGTAGGGCTTCAATAAGATTAGAGCCTATAAAGCCAGAACCGCCCGTAACGAGGGTTTTCTTATTTTTTAGGGGTTGTAAATTCATTTTTCGTGTGAAGTAGGGTTGGATTTTGCTAATATATTATATCGAGTGTAATTTTCACAATTAATTTTAACTTTTTTTTAACGCGTTATTAAATACTTAACATCTTGGAAGCAACTCAGTTAAAGTAAAGCTAAACCAGACATCCGTACACAATATGCCCAAAATCAATAGTAATTTTGACGTACATATCTAATATTTTAAATCATGAACTATTTAAATCTCGATAAGAATAGAACTAAAGAAACGGTTGAACAACTCAACACGCTCTTAGCAGATTATCATCTGTATTATCAAAAATTGAGAAACTTTCACTGGAACGTAGTTGGTGAGAATTTCTTTGACCTTCACGAAAAATTCGAAGAAATGTACAACGACACGCTGATTAAGATCGATGAAGTTGCAGAACGTATCTTAACTTTAAGATATCAGCCTGTAAGCCACTTATCTCAATATTTAAAAATGGCTAATATTGAAGAATCTCCAAGTGAAACTGCTGACCTTGAGATGATCGATATTCTGCTTAACGATCACGGTAAGTTGCTTACTCAAATGCGTAAAACTGTAGAATTTGCAGACAAAGGTGGTGATGAAGGTACAATTGACCTACTTGGTGCATACATTAGAGAGTTAGAGAAAACCAGCTGGATGCTCGACTCTTGGAGAATGACAAAATCCGGTACGCACAAAAAATCGTAACTTATAACAGATAACTAACCAACCAATATATATTATGCTTTTACTTCAAGAAGAAACACGCAATTCAGATTTAACCTTTTTAGGTTTTGACCTATATAAATTAATCGAAAAGCTTCAAAGCTGGGGTGAAAGCATAATATTAAAGTTGCCTAATTTCTTAGTCGCCGTATTGGTATTCATTATATTTTGGTACGTCGCAAAATATGTTTCAAAATTTGTGCGCAATATTTTGATGCGCAGTGTGAGTCAAGATTCGATTAAAACAATGGCGGGGCAAACTGCTTTTGCCATTACTGTACTCATTGGCTTTTTTATTGCTCTAGGCGTAATGGATCTTGATAAAGTACTTACCTCTGTTCTTGCAGGTGCCGGAGTTGTTGGGCTGGCAATTGGTTTAGCCCTTCAAGGAACATTAAATAACACCTTTAGCGGAGTTATTTTAAGTTTTATGCCTAAGCTTCAACTGGGAGACTGGGTTGAATCTAATGACTATGCGGGTGTTGTTGAAGAAATTACCCTGCGGAATGTTACCTTAAAACAATCTGATAACAATTATGTAATCATTCCAAACTCTAGTATTGTAGATTCTCCTTTTAAAAACTGGAGCCAAACTACACGCTCCAGAGTGTTTATAAATTGTGGTGTAGGCTATGAAAGTGACTTGGAAGCAGTAAAAAAACTTACCCTAGAAACACTTACTAAGGAGTTTGAACAACAATCTCCTGAAGAAATTGAGTTTTACTACGAAGGTTTTGGTGATAGCTCAATAAACTTTGTTGCACGTTTTTGGGCGCCGGTTACGAAGCGCAGAGATATGCTCATCGCTCAAGACCGCGCGATCATTGCGATCAAGAAAGCATTTGATGCTAATGATATCAATATTCCATTCCCAATTCGCACATTAGATTTTGGTAAAAATAAATTCAGATCAGAAACTATTACTATTGCCAATTCTAACGGATCTGATTCTGCTGAAGCCTAAGCACCAATGAGAACCTTCCTATTTTTCAGCTTAAGTTTATTATTGCTTTGCAGTTGCCAGGATTATGGCAAACTGGAAAAGAAGGGAGACTTAGATCGAAGCTTAGCTGAAATTTCCGGACTTGCGGTATTCTCCAATGATTCTTTGATCTATACCGCGACAGATCACGGTAATCCAAATTCTATTTATGGTTTAAATCCATCCGGGAATATTATCCGTGAGATTACAATTAGCAATGCGCCTAATGAAGACTGGGAAGATTTAACTAAGGACTCTAACGGCACACTATATATTTCTGATACCGGAAATAATGAAAATGACCGCGAAGATCAGTTTATTTACATCATTCCAAACTTTGCCAATCTAGCGCAACAACGTGAATCGCTAAAAGCTCAAAAAATAACCTTTACCCTTTCCGATCAGGAAAATTATCCACCTAGTTTAAAAAACCTGAATTTTGATATTGAAGCGCTGATTTATAAGGATGAATACCTCTATATGTTTACGCGCAACCGCAGCCGTAATTTTGATGGAATTACAAAAGTCTACAAATTACCTGCACTCCCGGGCACTTTCGAAGCAGAATTGATCGATGAGTATTACGTCTGTGATGATTTAAATACGTGCGCTATTACTGGTGCAGATATTTCTGCAGATGGAAGCAAAATCGCGCTTCTTACTACCAACAAAGTTTTGATTCTTTCTGATTTTGATGGTGAGCGCTTTTTCTCCGGAAACATTAAAACCTATGATCTAGGCTACAATTCTCAAAAAGAAGGGGTTTCCTTTAAAAATGATTCTACCTTATATCTTGTTGATGAACGCCGCGCACAAACCGGCGGCAATTTTTATGAATTCTCGCTAGATTAACACCCTACTAAAATATCTAAGCAACATTCTGTTAAAGGATGCGTTTATAGTATTTTTAAGCTTTACCAATGTTGAAATTATGCTTGAAGAACGCCTTTCTCAACTAGAAGCAGAAAATCTAAAGCTCAAAGAACAGCTAGACCGACAAGAAAATAAAAAGAAAAACCGCCGCAAACTCGGTTGGAATTTTCTTAAACGTTCGTCTGGAATGATTTTAGGAGCGCAACTCAAAAAAAGTATTGAGAAGTTTCTTGATGAGATTGCAGAGCAGCAACGGGTTTCGCGCGAAACGCTTTCAGATTTATTGAGTAGTATAATTATACGTCTAACACGCGTAGGATTTTTGTTGATTCTCACAGCCATCCTCCCTTCTATCCTACTCATTTTTCAAACATATTATTTAGGAAAACAAAATACCTTGATTACCGGTCAAAGCGAAATGTTTAAACAACAAAATAAGCGCTTAGATCAACAAACCTATTTGCAGGAAGCAGACCGACGCGGTCAAACGTTACTTATTATGGATAATATGCTGAAGGAAATTAACACGGATGTTTCCCGAAGTAGTGCGAATGCCATTGATGACGCCACTGCAGGCCGACTGATTTCTTTAAGCAAGATGCTGAAACCTTATAAATATTTAGAAAACGACAGTTTGATCGCGCGTGTTACCAGTCCGGAGCGTGGGTATTTGTTGGTTTCGTTATTAGAAACCGGCATCAATCTCAATACGAGCACCCGCTCTCGGTCTAACGGAAGACTTATTGAGCGTCTAGATTTTACTTACGCAGAATTGCGCAACCTCTCATTAAAAGGTGCTGATTTGATCCAAATCGATCTAGCAAATGCTGACTTAAGAAATTCGAGCTTTAACGGTACTGATTTTGAAAAAGCAAACCTGCAAAATGCGTGGTTACACGAGACCAATCTTACCTATGCAAGTTTTAAAGAAGCTAATCTTGAGCAAGCGATTTTACAAAATGCTATTCTAGATTATGCAAACCTGCAAAACGCAAATCTTTCTTCGGCAGATTTGCGCAATGTAAGCTTATTGAAAACAAAAGTCTTGGCTGCAGACCTTACTAACGCCAGAGTGAATGAAACCTTTGAGCGCGATGCAACGCAACAACTCAATAAAGATCAAAGTGAATGGTTATTTTCAAACTTTGAAGTTGTCGAGATTGATGACGATCATTATCAATTGCTACCCATTGATAACTAGCAGTTTATTGAACTTAGGCTTGCTCTAAATCATTTACTTTTTCTTCCATTTAAGCTGAAATAGATCTTTTCTTCGATCTACTAAATTGTGAACGCTTCCAAACTGGTTCAACTCTTTCAATAGATCAAGATCCACATCAGCAACAAGAATCATCTCAGCATTAGGTGTAGCTTCGGCCTTCACTCCATTTGTTGGAAACTGAAAATCGCAAGGCGTCAGCACCATACTTTGCGCAAATTGCATATCCATATTATGCACCTTCGGAATGTTCCCCACACTTCCGGCGATCGCCACGTAACACTCATTTTCAATAGCACGCGCCTGAGCACAATGCCGCACGCGACTATATCCATTTTGGGTATCAGTCAAGAAAGGAACAAAAAGGATATCCATCCCTTCATCGGCTAGCAGGCGCCCCAATTCAGGGAATTCCACGTCATAGCAGATTAAAATCCCAATCTTACCACAATCAGTATTAAAAGTTTTGAGTTTTTCGCCACCACTCATTCCCCAAGCTTTAGCTTCATCAGGAGTTACGTGCAGTTTGTAAAACTTTTCGATCGTACCGTCACGTTTACATAAAAAGCCCACATTGTAGAGCGTTCCATCTTCCATATACGGCATACTACCGGTAATGATGTTGATGTTATAACTAACGGAAAGTTCGCTGAAACGATCCCTGATACGCTCAGTATACTTTGCTAATTCTCGTATGGCTTCCGGCTCAGAAAGATGATTATAAGCCGCCATAAGTGGCGCATTAAAAAACTCAGGAAACAGCGCAAAATCTGAACGATACCCGGAAATGGTATCGATAAAATATTCCGCCTGCTCAAAAAGTTCTTCAAAATTCTTATAGGTACGCATTTGCCATTGCACCAGGCCTAAACGCACCACCGTTTTGATCGCATTTGGCTTTTTTGCCGGCTTTTGATAGTAGATATTATCCCACTCTAAGAGCGCTGCATATTCTTTGGACTGCTTATCTCCTTCCAGATAATTGGTGATGATACGCTTAACGTGAAAATCATTACTCAATTGAAAATCAAGTACAGGATCATTGATCTCTCTACTGCGCACTTTCTCGATGTATGCCTTCGGACTTAAGTCTTTTGCGTATTGATGATAGTTAGGCAATCTTCCGCCAAAAACAATACGTTCTAGATTGAGGTTTTCACACAATTCTTTTCGATAATCATAAAGGCGGCGACCTATACGCATACCGCGGTATTTATGCGAAATGAAAATATCTATACCATAGAGAACATTTCCCTTTGGGGTATGGGTGCTAAAACTTTCATTCCCGGTGATCTGCATATAAGTATGCGCATCAGAAAACTTGTCATAGTCCACGATGATCGAAAGCGCGCACCCGGCGATTTCCCCATTCACCTTCACGACCACCTGACCTTCCGGAAAAATAGAAACCAGTTTTTGCAAGTCTTTTTTCTTCCAATACGGGTCCGGGATGTTTGGGTACACCGCGATCATAATCTCTTTAAGCTCCTCAAAATCTTTGACTTTGAGGTACTCTAAATTAATGGTGTCTATGCGCTCGCGTTTTTCCGAACTCTCCATATTATCAATATTGTCTATCTCTTTCATATTCGCTAAGCCTTACGGCGAAATTATTTCTTAAAAATTAAAACCAAATCCGAAGGAAACGCGGTAGCCCTCGCTAGATTTGAATAAATTGAAAGTTCCGCTGAGCGCATCTGCACTATTTACCCAGAACCCAATTCCGTAACTATCATGCCATTTTTCTGAATCTTGATCTACATCAGACCAAACTCTACCAATATCATAACCTCCAAAAACACCAATTTGCAGCGGCAAGAATCCGGTTTTAAAAGTATCAAACGCATACCGTACGTCACCGGTCGCCGAAAATGCACTATTACCCGTAAAACGGTCAAAACGATAACCTCGTAAGCCACTAGATTGACCCAAAGTAGCCGCCTGATAAAACTCAGTATCGTCACCAAATCTAAATTGCCCACGAGCAAGCGTCTTAAGCACCAGTTTGCGGTTTGCACTTATAGCGTTATAAAATCCCATACTTGGATTAAGGTACGCAAAGCGGTTACCGCTATCACTCAAACTATTAGTAAAACCACCATTGAGAATAAAGTCCATTCCACGGGTTGGTGCTAATGCATTATCTGCACTGTGGTATTCATAAGTGGCATCAACCGTACCAAAATACTTGCGTTCTTCTTGTTCAATAATGTCTACAAAATCTATGTATCTCAACGCGTTGTCTGCTAATCGAATACCTTCAAAAAGCGCTTGTATTGAAAAAGTGCTACCATAATCTGAATTTCTAAGAAGCCCCACAGAAGCTTCCATTCTGCTTAAACGCACCCGATTAAAATTCATTCCTAACGCATCATCATTATTCACCGACTCATTGCCGTAACCAAAAAAGTTTCGGGCGTAATTAGGTGTGGTGTAGCGTGCTCCCAGCGTTAAATTCCAATCATTCATAATACCTGCGAACTCCCCGTTATACGTAAAATCTAATCCGCTTGTTGCAAAAAAGTATAATATTTTAAAACGGTGCTGCTGTGAGAAAGGATTCTGTCTAAAACCTTGTACGGTATAAACGTCAGTTAAACCAAGACTCACCCCATTATCAGGATTGTATCCAAACGCCGGAGTCAAACCATTGGTACGCAAAATTTGCTTTTGATAGTCGTACGTATTGTAATCGTAAACATCAGTCAGTCTAAAGTTTGCCCCACCGCGCGCTTCGATCGTGTTGGGTAAACTTTCGTGGTCATACACCTTGATCTTTCGGCCGTTGTTAATACGATAAACATCGTTGTTTTGCCCACCAATGATACGCAAGAAAATAGGATTTCTTCCCGCTCCGTTTACTTCAAAAACGTCATCGTCATCAAGACCATAAATCCATAATTGTTTCGTTTCTTTTGAAGCATACGTACGATCGTGCATCAAGTCTGCCTTCTCTCCTTTTTTGATTCTCCAGACCTGTACACGGGTAGCATCGTCTGCTCTGGTTATCTCAAAATAGTCATCTTTATCTGTCCCCACGACCATTTGAAGCTCAATTAGATAATCATAAAAAGATTCTGCAATAGCGACAAGATTATCACGACGCCCTTTTAAATTCTTCTTTATCTCGTCAATTGACTCTCCGCTTCTTACTTCTGGCGGAAGATCTCTAAAAGCTTCTTCTATTACCTCATCTGTAACGTGCTCTTTTATAAACTGAGCTTCTTTATGCCAAACGGCTCTTCCCGAGCGTTGAGCCAAAGCACGGTCTAGTTTTATACCGGCATTGTTAAACCACTTCATATCATCCAGGTTTTCATCATAAACCTGAAACTGCCGAGCCATCCCAAATAAGGTACGGGCAATATCTAGAATGGCTCCATCAAAATTGGTAAACACCTGATCCCGATCTCTCGGAATGGGCACAAAAATATCTTTGCCGTTTTGATCTTTATACTCTGCCCAGCGCCATTGGTCGTTGTGGCGATCCCAATCTCCCACAAGCATATCAAACATACGGGCACGTATATAAGCTTGCTCGTCCACAATATTCTCCTCGTCACTGCGCAATTTATCTAGAATATCATCTGTACTTTCTATATCATCAGGGTAAGAGAACGTGGCTCCGCTGTATTCTTTTGCCGGCCGCTCAACGATCATATACAATTGATCGCCATAATCTTCATTATATTTTTCTAATGCGGGCTGTTTGGGCACATAGTACAATTTTGGCGTGGTGTGCAATACCTGCACAGCTTCACTCAGTCTTGGGATTGCAAAAGCTCCATACGGGTGCGCCGAAGTATAAAAATCCTGAATCAACGATTCGGGCAAGGTGTTGTCCAGATCTTCTTCTACGTCAGCATTTTCTTTGAGAATAACCTTCTGTAGAAATTGCACAGCGCTTTTACGCAGGGCGCGCATATTGTATTCTCTTCCGCTTTTATCCTTTAACCGAAGCGAAACCGTCTGATGTCCGCCTCCGGGTCGTACGACTTCCAGTCCGCCATAGAGCGTGTCTAAAAGAGCTACGGGCGCGGTGACCTGCTTGCCGTAGACTTCGCGATAATGCTCTCCCCAAACACTCTCAAAAAGCTCAGAACGCTCAGTCTCTTCAATAGAATACACCGAAGTTTTTATCGTCTGCGGAAAGCTGGTGGACAGCGTAGAATAATCTGATATAGGATCTGGAGGAAAAACTTCTTTCTGAAAAAACAAAACCGGCTCACCATTTTCTTGATCAGTACCATAGTATTGTACCCACGCCGAACCATCTTCAAAAATATCGAGTTTTGCAAAACCTTCATAATCTGAGCTGAAGAGTCCGTCATTACCTAAATAAGCGTACGAAGATTTTGAACCGGAGCCTGAAACCACCTGTCGTACTTCATCGTGTTCTATGTACTGTAAACCGTGCTCGTGCCCCGAAACAAAAATGGTTTTATTGTGCGTTTGCGCCAATACGCGTAAACGCTTCATCAACTCATTGTATTTCTCATTAAAACGGTCTTGCTTTGATACTCCACCTTGGGTACGAATTTGCGTCACGAGCGAAGCCAAGATAGGCAAGGGGATTTTCTGCTGCGATGGATATAAGTGCTTATCAAGAGCAAATTTCCCCCCGTGCACACCATTAGTAAACATAGGGTGATGCATCGCGATCACCAGTGTTTTGTGCTGATTCTTTTTGATCTCACCTTCCAGCTCAATAAAAAATTTCTCGCGGTCTTTAATATTGTCGCAATTGTCATTGATTTTAGGACTTTTATCCCAATCCTCTAAGTACCATTGCGTATCAATAAGCAACATATGCACGGTCTCGTTGATGTCATAACTCACCAAAGGACAACCATCTTTAGGCAAGAAAATATCATCTAGGCCGGTAATTTTCTTGAGATATTCTTCCTGGCGGTTCAGTCCGTGTAAGTGATCGTTGTACCAGTCGTGATTTCCGGGGATAAAAATGGGCGTTCCCGTATATTCTGAAAAGGTTTCTACCTGTGCGTCCAGTCTGTGCTGCGCTAGGGCGCGCTCTTCATCGCCTTCGGGAGGCATTCCTACCGGATAAATATTATCACCCAAAAAAATAGCAAATGACGAATCGTCATTTGCTTTGTCTAAAAATTTTTTAAATAATTTGATTCCTTCTGTGCTTTCACCCATTTCAGAATTCCCTGCATCGCCCAGTAAATAAAAGGTGCGATCTATCTTTTTTGAAGTGGGGTAAATACCTTGTTCTACGCCGTCTTTGTATCTAGAAGTATAGGTGGCACAAGCCGAAAAAAGTAAGAGTATGACAAGTGTTAGAAGTATGTTATTTTTTATCATGCAAATTATTTTGGAAATTCTTTTTCGTATTTTCCCTTACTTTAACCAAGATACTCTATGGCTGAAACAGCAGAAAAACCGATAAAATCTTTTTCGAAAGCAGATCAATTTGTTTTAGAACTTTTCAAGGAAAAACTTCCTAACAGCTATCTCTATCACAACTATAATCATACTGTGAGAGTTGTTAAAAGTACAAAGGAAATCATCGAAAATTCTCAAATTAATGTTAAACAGAAAGAGGCATTAATCCTTGCAGCGTGGATGCATGATACGGGTTATACGGTAACACGTGATGGTCACGAAGAGGCTAGCATTGATATCGCTAAAGAGTATATGACCAAAGAAGGCGTAGATGCTGAAACCCAAAAATTAGTGGTTGAGCTTATCGCTTCTACTAAAATGGGTGTTGAGCCAAAAAATGAATTAGAGTGCATTTTAAAAGATGCTGATAATTCACATTTTGCAAAAGAGTACTATGCTCAAACCAGTGAATTCTTACGTCAAGAATTATTACTAACGGAAACCAAAAAGTTTACTCCGGCAGAGTGGCGCGAAGAAAACATACAAATGTTCACGCATAAGCATAAGTTTTACACGGATTATGCTGCCCGCAACTGGAAAAATCAAAAAGACGAGAACCTAATTTCTCTTCTTAAGAAAGAAAAAAAGAAAAAGAAAAAATACCGTAAGGAAGAGGTTAAAGCCAAACTCAAAGCAAAATTTAAAGACGAAAGTCCAGATCGTGGCGTACAGACGCTTTATCGTACCACTTTGAGAAACCATATCAAACTGAGTGATATTGCAGATACGAAAGCAAACATTCTGCTCTCCGTAAATGCGATTATTATTTCACTTGCTTTATCTAACATGATCCCAAAGTTGGATGCGCCTAGTAATCGTCACTTGTTAATTCCTACGCTGATCCTTGTCGTTTTTAGTGTGGCTTCGATCATTATGTCTATACTTTCTACCCGACCCAATGTTACTTCGGGAGAATTTACAAGAGAACAAGTGAAAAAGAAACAAGTGAATATTTTATTCTTTGGGAATTTTCATAAAATGAAATACGATCAGTACCAGTGGGCGATCAACGAGATCATTTATGATAAAGATTATATTTATGAAGCGCTTACTAAAGATTTATACCTGTTAGGTGTTGTGCTGAATAAAAAGTACCTCTTACTTAGAAAAACCTACACCGTGTTTATGGTTGGGATAATCGTTTCGGTAATAAGCTTTATAATCGCATTCTGGTTGATCTAAGCACTACAAAAACACTATAATCAAAAATGCTTCAGATAGCATATTAATTGATGTTACCAATAAAAAAAGCCCCAATTTGGGGCTTTTCAATGTTTATATTTTACTCGAATTAATCTAGAATCTCCATTAAATCCTCGTAAGTAATAGTTTCTTCTTCATTGGTGCGTGGCAACTTAGAAGTATAAAGCACATTAACTCGGATCGCTTTTAAGCCTACAACACCTTGCACATCTTCTAGTTCAAGATATTCTACTTCAGTACCTAAGTATTCTTTACGCTGCAGGTAATGAATGTAACGTGTGTATTCTTCGGCATCAGCGTCTTGCGAGTAAATGATGGCAATTTTTCCTTTTTGCGTTATGCGCTCATCGGTACCTTTTACCAGTGCTTTGTCAATTCGTTTTTTAATAATTTCGTAGCGGGCATTATACGTACCATCTACATCAAATTTCTTTTCATCCATTCGGTATCTGATAGATAATGTAGTGCTGAAAACCAGAATAAGCGAAGCCGCATCAAGTTGCAATTCTGCACCTTCCTGTTTGTGATAGAAATGATTTTCCATCTCGCACATCGTGCATAATTGCCACAATCTTAAGTTGTATAAATAAACTTTATTGAACTTCTCTTTCGGAGTCATAGAAGCCCCTATATAAATATTATGATCAACGCCATCTGTTTTATAGCGCTCAAAGTAATGGGGAAAAATCTGCTGCGCTTCTTGCTGCTTTCGATCTAAAAAGGTTGCCAGATTCTGATTGATCAATTGCACCGTATCATCATAATTTTTACGATTCTCATAGATGAGTCCGGTGTCTTTGTTTATCGAAGCTTTGTAGTTGTCAATGGCTTTCTTAAGCTCAGGAATTTTAGTATTCAAATGACTTAA
Organism: Leeuwenhoekiella palythoae; assembly: GCF_020310025.1. Lineage (GTDB taxonomy): Bacteria > Bacteroidota > Bacteroidia > Flavobacteriales > Flavobacteriaceae > Leeuwenhoekiella > Leeuwenhoekiella palythoae. Next base: position 3,204,594 of record NZ_CP084318.1, on the reverse strand, counting down.
TAAAGGATTAACTTCTTCTTGCAGCAATGCAAAAACCTCGCTTTCACTATTTGCATTCAAGCGTTCAGTGATCTCAGCAGTAAACTCTTCAATTCTAAATTTTACCTGCTCGTATATAGGCATCGGCGCCGTAGCAATAGCGAGGTCAAGAATATCGTAAACCATTTTCAGCTGAATTAAAATATCCTGTTGAATCGCTTTATTACGCTCTTCGCTACTCCCTACAATGTCGATCTGACCGTACAGCGGATATACATCTTCAAAGGCTATATCTTTAAAAGCAGCAAATTTGCCTTGATTTTGATTGGCTATAAAACGTCTTGCTTCTTCCTCAAAAACCCATAAAACACTTGGGTGAATACTGGTACATTCACTTTGAATTACCGCTTTAATTCGGTTTTCTAATTCAAACTTTTTCCGCTCAACCGTAGAAACAATATACGGCATTACATCGTCAAGCTTGGTCGCGTTTAAGCTGTGTAAACTGTTGCGTTTAGAAGAAACAAGCTCCAGTACCGCAAGCAATTCATTTCCGCGGGAAATAGGCGCCAGAATACAACTTTTGATTCCTTGTTCCTGAAGATTTTTCGCAAGCAAATTAGTCTTATGCTTAACCGCATATTCATCAACGTCAGGAATCACAAAATACTTTTTGTCTTTTATAAGCGTGTCATAGGAACAATCGCACATGCTCTGACGACAATCGGTACGCATTTTATCGTTTAAGATAAAACTGTTACCAATGCCGTTATTCATACGCATAAAGCATTCCTCATCCTTATCAAATTCAGTAAATCCTACCTGTAAGTCCGGAATATTAAAAATTGAACTGAAAATACTTTGGAACTGCTGTACGGCATCTTTCTTAATATTTTTCTGTGCGAGCAACGTGCTCTTTAGATCAGAAATAGAATCATCAACTGTAACATCTGTCAGGTTAAGAATGGTAATCCCTTTTAAAATCCAGCTATTGGGCGGGAAATATTCTTTCCATAATTTAAAATCATTGCCATTCTCAATAAGCTTATCTACAATTTCCGGAGTGATCTCTACCGCTTCTTCGGTTGGTTCACAAAACGTAAAATCAGCATTGATAGACGCTCTATACGTACGAATCACACCGTTTTTATCGGGAATTTCATAAAATACAGGACGCTTAAAATCAATATCATAGTTGTAATAACTATTTAAAATAACCACACAACCTATGATATAGTAGTATGCAGGATCGAGATTTCTGATCGAAAGATCAAAATCCTCACCTGCATCCTTCATAATGGCAGCAAATCGTTTTGTAGGATTAAAAATCTTATTCATAAACGGCATTGTTGCCGCTTTAATCTCATTCTTAGTAAGCGCCGCAGGGAAAAGATTGTCTAAAAGCGTACTTAACACCTCCTCATATTCATCAATCTTATCCGTGTGCTCAATACCATTAATCAGTTCAGGATAGCTTTCGGCATAATCCAGAACCGCTTTGAGGTAATCTTTAGTCACCTCATTTTGCGACTGCTGCATACGCACCTTAAACTCTTCAAGTAACTTAGAAAAGCTTAACTGCACCTGTAGTGGAAACTCCTGTAAATCTTCCATAGCCTGATTGTTTCTATTCAAAATACTAAAATTGTGGGGAACCCGTTAGAACCTATTGGTCTTTAACAAAGGTTTAAACTTACACGCAAGTAAGATCAAATATCAAGCCCTTTTTTAAAGACCTGCCATAACTTCTAATTTAAGTTTGGGCAAAGCCCTTGAGGTATTGGTTAGAAACATAATTTCAATTCTGAGGCAGCCTAGGCGTTTTAAACCTTTTGGCAGCGTCAATAAACCTTAAAATCCTGTATATTGCAGGCCTAATTTAACTCGTAAATAATGAATAAACTTTTTTTAGTAGTTGCAACCGCAATCGTACTTATATCGTGTGCTTCTGAAGGGAAGTTTAAGATTACCGGTACCACTCCTGACATCAATAACGGTACTAACGTTTTCCTGCAAAAAATAGAAGCAAATAATCAGTTACAGAATGTAGATACCACAGTAATTAAAGAGGGAAAATTCAACTTTACCCCAGAGCCTGTGTCAGCTCCAGAAATGATGGTGCTTAGCTTTGAAGGTGCGCGTGGAAACGTGATTCTTATTGCTGAAAATGAAGAGATCACGGTTAAGGCTTACAAAGACAGTTTGTATACTTCTGAAGTAAAAGGCGGTTCTGAAAATGACTTTTTTAAGTTGTATTATGATGATGTTGTCGCTTCAAATAAAGAAAAACAAAAGCTTCAAGAAGAAGGAATGGCTGCAATGCAAAGTGGTGATACTTCTAAAGTAACGATCATTCGCAATGAATTTGACCAGATCAATGAAGCTGACACCCGCAGACGCCTTAAATTGATCGAAGAACATCCCGGAGAATTCGTAAGTGTGATCATTCTTTCAGATCTAGTAGGAACTCGCGCTATTGATTCCGGCGAAGCCGAAGCGCTTTTTGAAAGTCTTGATACTACCTTACAAGAAACCGAAAAAGGTAAAAAACTCAGCGAGATGATCGCACAGCTAAAATCACAAGAAGCTGCTGCATCTCAGGCTGAAATAGGCAATAAAGCACCTGAGTTTAGCGCACCAACACCAGACGGCGGTGAACTTGCTCTTAAAGATGCGATGGGAAAATACACAATCATTGATTTCTGGGCGAGCTGGTGCAAACCTTGCCGTCAAGAAAATCCAAATGTGGTTTCGGTTTATAACACCTATCACGAAAAAGGATTAAATATCATTAGTGTTTCTTTAGACCGCGCCTCTGCAAAAGACAAATGGCTTGCCGCTATTGAAAATGATAAGATGGACTGGTATCACGTATCTAATCTTATGGAATGGCAAGATCCTGTGGCTCGTAAATATGGAGTAACGGCAATACCTGCAACCTATCTTTTAGATGAAAATGGGGTGATCATCGACAAGAATTTACGCGGCGATGCTTTAGTTTCTAAAATGCAAGAATTATTAGGAGAAGGCTAAAATACTTAACCTTCTAACAAGCATAAAAAAGCCTTAAACGCAATGTTTAAGGCTTTTCTTTTTTAAATATTTTGAGCTTTTGAATTACTTGATCTCAAAAGCCTGTACCTTATCATTGTTGTTCCCTACTAAAATGTATGGCTGTTCTTTAACTTTAATCGGTAGCAGTTGTTTGACATCACGATTAGCAAAGAATCCTGTGTCTTTTGAAGCTTTGGCGGTAAAATCGCCCTGACCGTTCCCCAAAAGTAAAACTCCTGTGCCTGCATCTGCACGTGGCGTTTCTATTTCTGAAACAAATAAGTTTCCGGCGAGTAGCGCATCTAGGTTTCCATCTTGGTTAAAATCTTCGATTACCATTGTGTTTGTGGGCGCCAATTGTGCAAGTTCTGGCAGTTGATGCACTTTAAAGTCTCCTCCTGTATTCTCCAAGTAAATAGAACTAAACGTATCCGCCTTGTAATGTAAGGACCGCGCTAAATCTTTCTTTCCATAAACTTCATCAATCTCCAAAGAAGCAAAAATATTATACTGCTTGATTTCTTTTTTTAAGCTTGGTATTTGCTCTGAAGAACACGAAAATCCGCGCAACGGAAAATGCCCATCACCATTGTAATAGCCCAAAACGATATCACCGCGACCGTTATCATCAAAATCATCATAATAGATATCAAAAGGTTTTTCAATACTGGTTTGATACTTATAATTCTCTCCTAAATTCCCGATAATGAAATCCTCATCCCCATCCTTGTCAAAATCCCCTTTCTCTATACTGAACCACCATCCCGAAGTATCTGCTAAAGAGGCAAAATCTTGTTTTACAAGTTGGTTATTTTGATTCAAAAATACTGTGACCGGCATCCACTCGCCTACTACTAGAAGGTCGAGGTCGCCGTCTTGGTCAACGTCTGACCACACCGCATCAGTGACTAAACCTAGATCTTTAAAATCCGGCGCAATGGTTGTCGTTTGGTTGCTTAGCGTACCGGATTCATTAATCAACAACTGACTTGTCGCCGGTAAAGGGTATTGATGCGGATTGATTCGTCCTGCTACAAAAAGATCAATATCGCCATCACCATCATAATCTGCAGGTAAAACTTTAGACCCGCTTTCAGGCATCAGATCTGTAATCGGTGTTTTGACAAAGCCATTATTTTGATCATTTAAATACAATCGGTCCAGATAAAAATCAGTTTGTGCATTTTCTTCATTACCGCCGCTTACCACATATAAATCCTGGAATCCGTCTGCATTGATATCAACGAAAACAGCATCAAGATCTTCGTGATTCACATCGTTTGCCAATGCCGAACTGGCAAGTTTCATAAATGCTCCTTCTTTAGTTTGTACAAATAAAGAAGCTTCTACTCCTGCTGCGCCTCCAACAAAAAGATCTTCTAAGCCGTCGTTGTTAATGTCTCCTTTGGCGAGCGCCGGACCAAATTGTGATAATTTATGCGGAAGCAATACCTGCTCCTGAAAATCATCATACTCATTTTCCGGTGTTTCTAGCTGCAACGGAAACTGAGCTGTAACTTCTTCAAAAACTTCAGTTTTCAAACCGAAAGCATAAAGACCCTGCGCTTCTTCTACAGCATCTGCAATAGAAAGCGTTAGTTCTTGATTGGCTTCAACATTCTTTAGACGCAGCTGTTTTCCGTTAGGCCAAGTCACAATAAGACTATCTACAAGCGCTTTTTCACCTAAACCAAAATGCGCCACTTGCTCACTCGTAGAATAAATACCGCGCACATTGGTAAGCTCCTGCATTTGCGTTTCATCATCTGTAAAAACAGAGACTCGGGCACCTAATGTCGCCAATTTATTTAAACCTATAGGTTTTACTCTAAGGTAGTTAGCTTTGGCATTTTTTTCGGAATTATTTCTATACACAAAGGCTTCTGCATTGATGTTATTAACTACAATATCTAAATCTCCATCATTATCTAAGTCTGCATAAGCTGCCCCATTTGAAAATGAAGGTTGATCAAGTCCCCAATCCTGTTGCGCTTCGGTGAATTTCAAGTCTCCTTGATTTTTAAAAGCGAAATTTTTTAAAGGCTGAGAAGGAATAAGCTTTACAACATCATCAATTTTTAGAATATCAAAAATAGACTCAATACCACCACCATCAGGATGTTCTTGCACCCATTTAAAGCTAAGTTGATTGATGTAATGTGCGACCTCTTTATCAGCATCAGTATTACGTATATCACGCAGCAACCCATTAGTCACATAAGTATCTTTAAGTCCGTCATTATCAAAATCAGCAATAAGATTCGCCCAACTCCAGTCGGTCGCGGCCATCCCTGTGTATTGGCCAATATCGCTAAACGTGCCACTACCGTTATTCATTTGAAGGGTGTTGTACATATATTGATAGTGACCGCCGTCCTCAACGACCTTCCAGAAGGCTTTTGGGTTCATACCGCTCATATTTGACTTAAGGCGATAATTATCCTGAGCAACCATATCTACCACAAAAAGATCCAACAAATTGTCGTTATTAAAATCAGCAACATCAACCCCCATACTGTAATACGGAATATGCTGAAACGCTTCTTCTGTTTTATAAGTAAACGTGCCATCTTGATTGTTGATAAAGAAAAAATCTGGCGCTGCAAAATCATTAGCAATGTAGAGGTCTGTCCATCCATCGTTGTTAAAATCGCTTGCAGACACTGCGTTAGGAAAACCAGATTTGCTCACTCCTGCAGCTTCAGAAACTTCGGTAAACGAAGTTCCCTTGTTGTTTTTATACAATTTAATATGGAATTCTTTCTTTAGCAGGTCTGTGCCTTTATAGTCAGAATAACTTCCGGGATTGGGTGGCTGGGTCAGCAAAAGTAAATCTAGAAATCCGTCTTTATCATAATCCAGAAATGTCGCGTGCCGCGTACGCTGCTCATCTGCAACACCGTATGCTTGCGCGCTTTCGGTAAACGTATTGTCTTGATTATTGATGTAAAGCAAATTCGCTCTCAGCTCAGGCTTGTCATCATAAAGTTCGCGGCTAACATAAATATCTTGAAAACCATCATTATTTACATCAGCGATCGTCACACCGGTAGACCAGCCTCCGTCAAAATCAATTCCTGCTTCTTCGGTTATTTTTTCAAATTTAAAATTGCCCATATTGAGATAAAGCTGATTAGGAACCAAGTTGCCTACAAAGAACAAATCTTCGAGTCCATCATTATTGATGTCAATTACTCCTACTCCACCACCGCCATAAAAATTGGCATAGATCAGAATATTGGCTGTCTGAGAATCATTCAGTGCGTTTACAAAATCAACCTGTGTGGTTGAAGCCGGTAATAAATCAAAAAGCTTAGTAGTTTGCGCTTGTATATTCTGAGCAAAAACTAGGGATACTATCAATGCTTTGGCAGCATTTAAAAAGGAAGGTTTCAGCATAATTATTTTTGATTTACAACATTCTAATTTATAAAAAAAGGAGGGCTAATGCCCTCCTTTAATTTGCTAAATATTAAATCTAAGGAGACTTAAAATCTTAGTTATTGTCCCACCATACGTTAGCAGTCCAAACATCGCCACCCATCGCAGCAGCTGCTGCTTCGTAATTCTCCGGGTTGTATGTTGACTCATCTGCAGGGTATATCTGACGTACAGGAATGGTTCCGTTTGAGAAGTTTCCTACGTAATTTACAGGGGTTAATTCTGGATAAGCAGATCTTCTCCAGTTTGACCAAGCTTCTGTAAAGTTGCCTAATAAACCAGTAGTTGCCCAATACTGCACGTTGATCATTTCTAATGCAGCTTCGGTAGAAGAAACATCAAGCGGATTAGCTGCAACATAAGCTGTAATATCAGCTGCTGCAATTTGCGAGCCTCCGTATTTGTTGATAGCTGTCATTGCACCGCTTACACCATTTGCATAATACTCTGCCGCTGTACCACCTACATTATATCCTCTTAAAGCAGCCTCGGCTAGTAAAAGTTGTGTTTCTGCATACGTTAATACAAATACAGGCGCTTCTAAGTTACGATACATTCCTGTAGGTCTCGAGTAAGCTCCTATAGGCGCTTGATCATCACCTGTACCCGTTGGTCCTGGGTAATCAGGAGAATTAGAGATATCTGTTGCTCCACCGTTTAAGTCATATCCGTTAGGCATTCCTAACTGAATTGATGGATCTGAATCACCAGCTAAGCTTGCATTTTGATTTGCTGCTAAACCAGCTTCAGGAACTTCAGCAATCACGCCTAATCGTGGATCATCAGTAGAATTTAAATAATCAATCATCACATCAGACCAACGTACCTCGTAATAATCAGAAGCGGTTGCTAATGCAGCACTGTTACTGTTATGAAAACCTGTTGAGTTATCTGTTGAAAGAATAGCCTCGTCAGCAGCAGAAGAAAATACACCTCCTGCAGCAGCAGTTTCAACGTAAGATTGTGCCAATGCAGCATCCACATTAACTAAACGCATAGCCATCTTAAGCATTAAAGAATATCCAAATTTTCTCCACTGGCTGATATCCCCGTTAAAGAAAATGTCATTGGTAGGGCTGTCTGCACTCGTATCTAAAGCACTTACGGCTGTATTCAATTCCTCTAATAACTGAGGATAAAGAGTCGCTTGATCATCATAAGAAGGTCTAGAAACACCATCCTCTAATTGAAGCGCTTCAGAGTAAGGCACGTCACCATACACATCAGACATAAATGCGATAGATTGTATCTTAACGATATCTGCAATATTTGCCAAGTTAGAATACCCTTGCTCAATTGCTAGTTTTTTCATCTGATACATTTCTGAAGCCACACGGTAATTGTCTGACCAAATGTTTGTAGCATAACCCGGAGTACTTCCTGAGGCTACATATTTATCTGCATTCACATAATAGTTTGCGATGGTAGAAGTTGATGCCATCAACTGTACCCACATGGATTGAAAGAGAATAGGACCTCTATATCCCGTGGTACTGTTAGCGTAGTTGTATAGCGCGTCTGGTAAAATAAGATTGGGATCAAAGATCTCACCCGAAGCTTTATCAGGATCTGTATTAATATCCGTGAAGTCGTTATCACAAGATGCTAATCCCAGAACTACAACAGCGGCTATAAGTTTTATATACTTTTTCATTTTACTTTATTTTGAAATTAACATTAAGACCTAGAGATCGAGATGATGGTAAACTACCTCCTTCAATACCGATGAAGTTAATTGTAGAACCAAAACTACTTTCAGGATCTATATTCTCTGCCTTACGCCATAAGATCGCAAGGTTACGAGCAACTAATGAAATATCAACTCCCTCAAAGAATTTCATATTTTCAAAAAGACTGTCAGGAAGCGAGTATCCTAGTGTTACTTGACGAAGTTTAATGAAGTCTCCATCTACAACACTCTTACTATTGATACGCTGAATTTCGGTTTGATAATAGGTTTGAGCATCTACGGTTACCCCGTTATTGGTCAATCCGCCTTCACGACCTACTAATGTTTCTTTGGTTAAACCATTAAAACGTGCATAATATTCAGTTGCTGATAAAACCTTATTTCCATAGTTGAAGTCAACCAAGAAAGACAAGTTGAAGTTTTTATAAGAAAAATCGTTGTTTAAACCGCCGTAGAATTTAGGCAATACCTGGCCAAAAGACTTAAGCTCTCCACGTACCGGTAAACCATCTGAATCATACTGAATACTTCCATCTTCATTATACGCGTAGTCATACGCACGAATCTGAGGGCCAGCTTCTCCAACAACAAAGGCTGTTGTTGCAGCACCTACAACCGCACGGTTAGTTCCTAAAGTAATAGGGTTATTATCTGCATCTGTTTGCAATACTTCGTTTTTAATTGAAGTCATATTTAACGAGGTATTCCAAGTAAAGTTCTCTGTTCTTACCGGTGTACCTGTCAATAATACTTCTAAACCTTGATTTCTGATAGACCCTGTTGCAACAACCCCAGAACTAAATCCTGTTGCTGCACTGTAATTTGCATTCTGAATCTCGTCGTGAGAAGTCTTGGTAAAATACGCAAGGTCAAGACCTAAACGGTTTCCGAAGAATTGTAAGTTTAAACCAACTTCAACTTCATCTGTTGTAAACGGCTTTAAGGTTAAGTTAGGTAAATCACTTGGGCTTGAACCTGTAGCCACACCGTTAATAGAGTTACCTGCAGTGTAGTAAAAACTTGTTTGGTAAGCAGAACCCGGTTCACCACTAGTAACCGCATAAGATGCTCTCAATTTACCAAAGCTTAATGCGTCTATATTCAAAATATCATCAAATACAAATGCACCGGTTACCGAAGGTGTAAAAATGCTGTTGTTATCCTCAGGTAACGTTGAATAAACATCATATCTACCTGTAGTTGTAAGAGTTAGGAAACGCTTATAGCTTAAGTCAAAAGAGTAGTAAGCAGATTGCACTTCTTTTTCTTCGTAGTCATATGATCTACCAATATTCACCACGTTTAATGGAGAGTATAAATATGGGAAGATAAACGGACCACCGCTTACTCCTACAATTTCATATTTGTTTCTACGTAAAGTCGCACCTGCTAATGCGTCTACCTCAAAATCTTCGGTTAAATTGAAGTTCGCACCAAAAATACCATCAACGTTAAGCTCAGATCTACTTGATTGCCCTTTTCCGCTCAAGTTACCATTAGAGTTCGCTTCAGATAAATAACCCAATCCGTAAGGATCTATACTGAAAAACTTATCGTTAGAAGTGTCATTACCTAAACGTAATAGACCATATATTTTATCGGTAAAGCTATATTTGGTAGATAAGATCGAAATAAAGCGTTTACGTGAAGGATCATTAACTCCTTGATTTGTGATAAAATACGGGTTAGTTGCATAATTGTCATCACTAAAAATGATTTCTTGTCCATTTTCATCATAACCTGGCGCAAAAATAGTGTGATCTACGTTAGGCGCAAGCAGAATAAAGTTAGTTGGGTTTTTAGGACCGTCACTCAAGAACGGCTGATTATCGTAACGCTCATCAGTATAATTTACAGTTGCTGAAACATTCAACTTATCTGTGATGTTCTGATCTGCGGTAAGGTTTACAGTGATACGATCAAGCCCACTGTTAGGAACAATAGATTCTGAACTTAAATTAGATAACGAAAGTCTAAAAGCGCCATCACCTACTCCCTTAGAAACCGAAAGCGTGTTTGTAAATGTAGTTCCTGTTTCATAAAAATCAATATAGCTGTTATCTGCTTTGCTATAGGAATATGTATTTCCATCATAACCTATTACATCACTTCCGTCTAAACGCGCACCCCAAGATCTACGATTAGTCGCTTGAGCGATAGCTGCAGTAGCCGGCTTCACACCGTTGATACCCTGACCGTATTCAGATTGAAAATTAGTCAAATCCATCGCTTGCTCCATAGTGAAGTTACTATTGAAGTTGATGTTGTAATCTCCTTTTTTAGCTTTTTTAGTAGTAATTAAAATTACCCCATTAGAAGCACGAGCACCATAAAGTGCTGATGCTGCCTGACCTTTTAATACGGTCATCTTCTCGATATCATCAGGGTTGATGTTACCAATACCATCACCGGCATCAGAGCCACCCCATTCTCCTGCAGATCCTCGCTGGGTGTTATCCATAGGTACACCATCAATTACAAATAAAGGAGAAGTTGAACCTCCTGCTGTACTCGCAACACCACGCAATAATATTTTTGCAGTACCACCTGGCCCACTATTGGTTTGCTTTACTACAAGACCAGATACTTTACCAGAAAGACCGTTAGCAACGTTAGTTTCACGAGCTTGAGTTAGACCTTCACCTCCAACTTCGGCTACTGAGTAACCCAGTTTGCGCTGTTCTTTACTAATACCTAAAGCAGTTACCACAACTTCACTAAGTTGCTGTGCATCTTCTTCCATCTGCATATTAATTACAGTTTGATTGCCTACCGTCACATCTTTAGAAAGAAATCCTAAAGATGAAAATGTAAGAACCGCATCAGAAGAAGAAACATCAATGGTGTAGTTACCATCAAAATCTGTTGAGGCACCATTAGTGGTACCCTTCTCAATCACATTGGCTCCAGGCAGGGGCATTCCGGTATTATCTGTTACCGTACCGGTAATGGTTTGTGCCACGACCCCTTGCATAAAGAGCAGTAAAACAAACCCAAGTATGTACTTTACCTTCACATTCATGTTTGTTGAATTTTGAGTTAATTAATTGTTATGAAAAACTTAATACAACTTAAAGGTGTTTATAAAAATGTGTTAAAAGAAACTATTTCGACGTACAACAGTTGTAAGTAGGTTAATAACAAATGAAACAGTATAAAATGAATCGTTTGGAGTATAAACAACATTATATATTCAGCAAACATCATCTTTAATAAGTACCAAAAACACACATTAAAACTCCATTTAAAGCAATTATAGACAACACATTACACTAAAACATACACATATGACAATCCCAAAAAATCAAGATTTTAGTAGATATAATACTTACAATGAATAGATAATCACCAAAAAAAGCCCGATCCTTTTCAGGATCGGGCTTTATAATTTGTAACTAATTTAGAATTAAGCTTCCATTGAAGCTTGAACTCCTGCAGATAGTCTTTTGTACGTCCCATTTTCTAGGCGCTCTCTAATTGCTGAGAAAGCATCTAGGGTTTCTTCTACATCTTGTAACGTATGAGACGCTGTAGGAATAAGTCTTAGAAGAATTAATCCTTTTGGGATCACCGGATATACAACAATAGAACAGAAAATTCCGTGATTTTCACGTAAATCCTTAACCAGTGCCATCGCTTCAGGAATACTTCCTTTTAGGTAAACCGGGGTAACACAACTTTGTGTAGTACCAATATCAAAACCACGATCTTTTAGTCCGTTTTGAAGTGCATTTACATTTTCCCAAAGCTTTTCTCTAAGCTCTGGCATAGTACGTAACATATCTAAACGCTTTAGGGCGCCTACTACCAATTGCATCTGCAGTGATTTTGCAAACATCTGCGAACGCAGGTTATATTTTAGATAATCGATGATTTCTTGATCAGCAGCGATAAAAGCTCCGGTGCTCGCCATAGACTTTGCAAATGTTGCGAAGTATACGTCAATACCGTCTTGCACACCTTGCTCCTCACCTGCTCCTGCTCCTGTAGCTCCAAGAGTTCCAAAACCGTGAGCATCATCTACAAACAGTCTAAAGTTATATTTTTCTTTTAGCGCAACGATTTCTTTCAATCTACCTTGCTCACCGCGCATACCGAACACTCCTTCAGAAATCAATAAGATCCCTCCACCGGTTTGTTCTGCTAACTTGGTCGCACGTTGTAAGTTTTTCTCGATACTTTCAATATCATTATGCTTGTAAGTAAAACGCTTACCCATATGCAAACGTACGCCATCAATAATACAAGCATGAGCATCTACATCATAAACAATGATATCATCTTTAGCTACCAAAGCATCAACGGTAGATACCATTCCCTGATATCCAAAATTTAAAAGATACGCAGCTTCTTTCTGAACAAAAGCAGCAAGCTCATCTTGCAACTGCTCGTGAAGTGAAGTGTGACCACTCATCATACGAGCGCCCATTGGGTATGCAGAACCATATTGTGCAGCAGCATCTGCGTCTACTTTACGCACTTCGGCGTTATTTGCAAGACCCAAATAATCGTTTACACTCCAGGTAATAACATCTTTACCCTGAAATTTCATTCGGTTTGAAATAGGACCTTCTAACTTAGGGAATACAAAATATCCTTCTGCCTGTGCTGCCCATTTTCCTAAAGGACCCTTGTCCTTATAAATTTTGTCAAATAAATCTTTCATACATCAATATTCAAACAAAAAGCTTCTACTCACACTCTTTGTTATTCATTCTAATTCCTTAATCAATTTAGGGTTATCTATTTGTATTTGAGAACAACTCAAGATACTACTTTATAAATTCAATTTTCTGAGCAGCGAATTCATTTTGGCTATCAAAGAATCCTTGCTCATTCATCCAATCATCACTATAAATCTTACTCATATAGCTTCTTCCGTGATCCGGAAACATAATCACCACTTTAGAATCTTCATCAAATTCTCCATGCGCTGCCATTTGAATAGTTCCTTGAACGGCGGCACCACTGGTGTAACCTACAAATAAACCTTCGGTCTTGCAGATTTTGCGCGCGGTGTGTGCACTATCTTCATCTGAAACTTTCTCAAAGTAATCGATGACGTCAAAGTTAGTAGCAGTTGGAATCAAGTTTTTCCCTAAACCTTCGATGCGGTAAGGGTAAATTTCGTTTTTATCAAATTCTTGCGTCTCGTGATATTTTTTTAAAACACTACCATAAGCATCAATCCCAAGAATTCTAATGTTTGGATTTTTTTCTTTGAGGTATTTTGCCGTTCCGGAAATGGTTCCTCCGGTTCCGCTGCAAGCAACTAAATGCGTAATCTTACCTTCGGTCTGTTTCCAAATCTCCGGTCCTGAAGACACGTAATGCGCTTCGGCATTTAATTGATTGAAATATTGATTGATATAGACCGAACCTTTTGTCTCACTATGCAAGCGCTTTGCAACCTGATAATATGATCGTGGATCGTCTGCGCTTACATTTGCGGGGCATACATATACTTTTGCTCCCATTGCGCGCAAGGCGTCTATTTTATCTTTTGAAGATTTTGAACTAACGGCCAGAATGCATTTATAACCTTTAATTATACTCACCATTGCAATACTGAAACCGGTGTTACCCGAAGTAGTCTCTATAATGGTGTCGCCGGGTTTTAAGATACCTTTACGCTCTGCATCCTCAATGATGTAAAGTGCAATGCGGTCTTTAGAAGAATTTCCCGGATTAAACGCCTCGACCTTTGCAAAATAAGACCCTGGAAGATCTTTGGTAATTCTGTTAAGTCGTACTAAAGGTGTATTTCCTACCAGCTGAAGGACGTCATTATAAACGTTAAGGTGTTCTTTCATAGAAGAATTATCGTTTGGAGTACTCGTTTAGTATTTCCTAAAACCGTTATTTAAAACCTTGCAAATTTACAGGAAATATTTGGAATTACTTGGCTTTTCCTGCTAAATCAATTAAAAAGGCGTAATCTTTTGCGGTTTCTTTTAAGGCTTCAAAACGTCCCGAAGCCCCGCCGTGACCCGCATCCATATTGGTTTCAAAGTAAATTTTAGTATCTGCAATATTCTTATCTCGCAAGCGAGCAACCCATTTTGCAGGTTCCCAATACTGTACTTGACTGTCGTGATATCCTGTAGTTACCAGAATATTAGGGTAATTTTGCACTTTTACCTGATCATAGGGAGAATACGACTTCATATACTCATAATATTCCTTCTCATTAGGATTTCCCCACTCATCATATTCTGAAGTCGTAAGCGGGATAGAGTCATCTAACATCGTGGTGACTACATCTACAAAAGGTACGGCTGCAATCACACCATTATATAATTCTGGCGCCATGTTTAAAATGGCTCCCATAAGTAAGCCTCCGGCAGAACCTCCATAAGCATACAAATTTCCCGCATTAGTATAACTTTCGGAAATTAAATATTTAGAGCACGCGATAAAATCGGTAAAGGTATTGCGCTTTTTAAGCAGCTTCCCAGCTTCATACCAGTTTCTACCCAAATACTCGCTCCCACGTATGTGCGCTATTGCAAACACAAAACCATGGTCAAGCAAGCTTAATCTAGAAGTAGAAAACGACGGATCTGAAGTAATCCCATAACTGCCATAAGCGTATTGCAGCAATGGGTGACTTCCGTCTAAGGTTATTCCTTTTTTGTAAACAATAGAGATGGGTACTTTGACTCCATCGCCAGCGGTTGCCCATAGTCGTTTAGACTCATAATTGTTCTTATCAAAAGTTCCACCTAAAACTTCAACTTCCTTTAAGATCTCCTTTTCTTTTGTGATCATATTGAAAGCGATCACAGTAGGTGGCGTATCAAGTGAATTGAATCCGTATCGCAGATACTGTGTATCAAAGTCGGGATTAATTCCTATGTATGCTGTGTAGGTTTCACTATCAAAAGGAAGATAGTAATCTGCTGTACCGTCCCAATGCTTAATATTGAGTTTATTCAATCCTTCATTACGTTCTTCAACTACTAGAAAGTCTTCAAAAATCTCCACGTCTTCCAGCAACGTGTCTTCACGATGCGCGATCACGTCTACCCAGTGTTCTTTTGAAGTTTGACCTACCGGAGTCTTCATCAGCTTAAAGTTGGTCGCCTCGTCCTTATTTGTGACCAGATAAAAATGCTCTTTAAAATGCGAAACGCTGTATTCTAATCCGCGTGTTCGTTCTTGCAACATCTTGAATTCAAAATCAGGTCCTTTTGCTTCGGTAAAACGATATTCGGTGGTAAGCGTGCTTGACGAACCAATAAAAATGTAATCTCTTGATTTGGTCTTAAAGACTCCTACATCATAAGTTTCATCCTCTTCCTCAAAAACCAAAACATCGGTATCAGGGCTAGTGCCTAAAACGTGCTTATAGATCTGGCTGCTGCGCAACGTCTGTGGATCTTTTCGCGTATAAAAAATAGTTTTATTATCCCCTGCCCAAATCGCTCTACCTGTGGTGTTTTCAATCTTAGTATCGTAGACTTCGCCGGTCAATAGATTTTTAAATTGCAAAACATATTGTCTGCGACTTACGGTATCGATTCCAAAAACAGCGATCTCGTTATTTTCAGAAACCGAATAACCTGCCTGCTTAAAATAACTGTGCCCTTCGGCCATCACGTTATTATCAAACATAACCTCTTCAGGAGCAGACATCGCTTCCTTTTTTCTGCAATACAGCGGGTAGTTTTTTCCGGTCTCAAATCTGGTGTAATACCAATACCCATTGTATTTATACGGTACGCTAGAATCATCTTCTTTAATGCGCGCCTTCATCTCCTCAAACAACTGTTGCTGCAACGGCTTTGTATGTGCCGTCATCTGCTCATAGTATATATTTTCTGCTTCGAGATACGCGACCACATCAGGATGATCACGCTCATTCATCCAGTAATATTCATCAATACGAATATCTCCGTGCTTTTCTAATTCGTGCGGTATTTGCTTGGCATCCGGTGGTAAAACCGACGCGTTTAGGGCTTCTAATTCATTTTTCATACAGAACGCAAAAATAGCAGTAATCGCTACAATCACCGAGATTTTTTTAAATTTCTTAAGCTCGATTATGCACACTAAATTTGCAGCACAACTATTAATTAAATATTGAAACTATGTTTGGAGATATGATGGGAATGATGGGCAAAATCAAAGAAGCCCAGCAAAAAGCCGAAGACACAAAAAAACGCCTAGAAAACGTTTATATCGATGAGAAAAGCAGCGACGGACTCATAGAAGTTACTGTGAGCGTTGCAGGGCAAGTCAAGAAAGTAGATTTTAAAGATGAACTACTTGAAGACAAAGAACAATTAGAAGATTATTTGATTCTCACTTTAAATAAAGCACTCTCAAGAGCTAAAACAACCTACGACCAAGAACTAGCTGCGGTCGCAAAAGAAGGCATGCCGGATATTCCCGGACTTGATATGTTTAAATAGGGTTTCAGTTTGCTACAAACGCTTGTACATTATAGCTTACATTTTATAGTACCCGGGTTGATCGCCCGGGTATTTTTTCCTGAGTATTGGGTTAAGGCCTGGCTAATTATGATCGCCACTATGCTTGTAGATCTTGATCATTTGCTGGCCAGCCCTATATTTGACCCCAATAGATGTAGCATCAATTTTCACCCGCTTCACTCCTTCTGGGCCATCGCCGGCTATTGTATTTTATTCTTTATTCCTAAATTTAGAGTGATTGCCGTGGGACTATTGTTCCATATGTTTACTGATTTTCAAGACTGTTTTTGGTAATTTTATTGTATGCTTCAACACATTCATCATATCGCAATTATTTGCTCAGATTATGCAAAATCTAAAGCTTTTTATACTGAAGTTTTAGGGCTAGAGATCCTTAAAGAAACCTATCGCGAAGAACGAAAATCATACAAGCTTGATCTCGCCTTAAATGGCACTTACTGCATAGAACTCTTCTCGTTCCCCAACGCGCCCAACAGGGTTTCTCGTCCCGAAGCACAAGGCCTACGTCATCTTGCTTTTTCGGTAAAAGATATTGAAGTTGCCATTAAGGAACTCCAATCAAAAGGTGTTACTACAGAAGCCATTCGCATTGATGAAATTACTGGAAAACGCTTTACTTTTTTTGAAGATCCAGATCAATTACCATTAGAATTGTATGAGGTTTAAGGGTATTAAACCGTCACCTCTAAAGCGTCAAAAACTTCACTTACCAATTGGTAAGATTTTAAACGCGCTGCTTGATCATAGATATTTGCGATCACAATAATCTCATTAACGCGCGTCTCTTCAACAAAAGTTTGCAATCCCTGAGCGATCGTTTCTTTAGAACCTATAAAGCTATAAAACATCATTTTTTCGATCTGCATACGCTCCATTGTAGACCACTCACCTTCCATAGATTTAACCGGTGATGGTAAAGGTTTTCTTGTATTCCTGATGACGCCAAGCATAAACTTTTTGGCGCTGGTTGCTAAATATTCTGCTTCTTCATCAGTGTCAGCAGCTATTATGTTCAAACAAGCCATGGAATAAGGCTTTTCTAACTGCGCAGAAGGTTTAAAGTGCTGGTGATACAGGCGTAGCGCATCGTGCAGATGTGTGGGTGCAAAATGACTTGCAAACGCATAAGGCAGTCCTTTTTTACCCGCTAGCTGAGCGCTAAAAGTGCTTGACCCCAACAAATAGAGGGGAATATCAAGCCCTTCTCCAGGTGTAGCGCGTACAGGTGCGGTACTGTTCTCCTCAGAAAGATACATTTGCAATTCATCTATATTATTCGGGAAATCTTGAACCGTTTCCTGCTGATATCGTCTTAATGCCATTGCCGTTCGCTGATCGGTGCCAGGAGCGCGACCCAGCCCCAGATCAATACGGTTGGGATGAATACTGGCAAGCGTACCAAATTGTTCTGCAACCACTAAGGGCGCGTGGTTAGGTAGCATCACTCCGCCTGATCCCACGCGAATGCTTTTCGTATTTTGAGCTACCTGATTTATTAAAATTACCGGAGACGAACTAGCCAGACTCTCCATATTATGATGTTCAGAAATCCAAAACCGTTGGTATCCATAACGCTCGGCATGCTGCGCTAGGTCAACGCTACGGTCTATTGCCTCTTTTGTAGAAATCCCTTCAACAAGAGGAACCAAATCTAAAACTGAATATTTTATGGAGGATAACGTGTTATTGTTTGTACTTTTCATAAAAATATAGTCTGTTTTAGAGCGTTTTCCTTACGGAAGAACCTCAACGACCAGGCTTCTGATTCAATCTAATTCGTATTCAATACTTTATGAAAAAATATATCGCAGTAGTTTGTTTTCTGCTCCTAACTATAAGCTGTAAACAAACACCAAAAGAAACCGAAGAAACTGATTTCCCCATTAGTGTAGGGTGTTACGGCTACACGCAAGACGGTTCTACAATTACCTTTCAAGTTACGCGGGTTGACCCTATGGTTCAAGGCACATTGATTTATAATTGGGCAGAAAAAGACCGTAACTCGGGTAGCTTCAGCGGAAGCATTGATGATAATATCATTTTGGGCACCTACACCTTTATCTCTGAAGGCGTTGAAAGTACGCGCCAAGTGGCTTTCAAAATATCTGGAGACCAACTCATTGAAGGATTTGGCGAAGTGACCTCTTCCGGAAAAATGGTCGCTTTTAAAAATGCTTCTGCCCTTAATTTTGACGGTTCTGTGACCTTAACTAAAGATCAATGTGCTAATTAAATTGCGACCCTATTTATAATATTTCTGCAAGTAAAGTCTTACGAGAGTAAATAAAGACAAGCATAAATACTTGTAAAAATTTACTTATTTTATATTTATCTCAAAAACACCATTGATTTTTCAATCAATCGTTTTAGTTAATGCATTATTTTTGAAGAAATCTCAGATTTTACAGATACTTAACCGATAATCAATTATTAGAAAAAATTACCCGCCCAAATTCCATGAAGAAAAAAAGACCTTCTCTCAAAGATATTGCAGAGGTTTTGAATGTTTCTACCACAACCGTCTCTTTTGTTTTAAATGGTAAAGGAAAAGAGAAAAAGATCTCTGACGAACTCATAGCAAAAGTTGAAGCATACCTCAAAGAAATTAACTATAAACCCAACCTAGTTGCCCGTAGCCTACGCACAGGAAGCACGCGCATTCTCGTGTTTATGGTTGAAGATATTAGCAATCATTTTTTCTCAAAAGTAGGCCGACTCATCGAAGATATCTCCTATAAAAATGATTACCGCGTGCTCTTTTGTAGTACCGAAAACGACCTCAAACGCACACAAGATCTTATTCAGGTTTTTCATGAACGTCAAGTAGATGGCTTCATTATCGTTCCTCCTCCGGGAATTCAAGAAGACATTGAGAATCTGATAGAAAGTGAAATGCCTGTTGTTCTTTTTGACCGTAAAATCCCTGAAATTGACTGCGACTACGTCATTATCAATAATTTTGAAGGCGCTAAAAATTCTACGGAACACCTTATTGATTCAGGCTTTAAGAATATCGCATTTATCACCATTGATCTCGATCAGGTGCAAATGCACGACAGAGAAGCGGGCTATATTGCTGCGATGAACGAGGCCGGACTTACGCCTAACATTCTAAAACTTCCTTATAATACTTCGACTGTGGGCTCTTCTCGCGAAACCATGAAAGAGTTTATTAATAACAGTAAAGATCTGGATGCCATATTTTTTGCAACCAACTATCTTTCGCAAAGCGGATTAAAAGGTATTCATCAAATTGACACTCAACTTATAGATAAGCTTGGCATCGTAAGTTTTGATGATAGCGGATTTTTTGAGATGTATTCTCCTACCATAAGCGCTTTTGCGCAACCGGTAGAAGATATGGCAGAAAACCTGATGCGTATTATGTTTCAAAAACTGAAAAACAAAGAAAATGCAAAACCCGAACAACTTGTGCTAGAAGGAACACTCGTAAAAAGAGAATCTTCTAAAGCTAAAGTGGTTTAAGCATAGGTCTTTTATTTTTATTATCAAACTCGCTAGAAGCAAGCTCAACGCCCGTTCCTTGTGGCTCAACTAGTGATTTCTGAACGAATTTTGTTGCATTGGATTATGAGAAGACGCTTTAAAAATTAGTGGCGTTGCAGGATACCGCAGGATTACTATATCGATATATATAAATACTTTTAAAGAGCAAAAATCGAAAATTCAGTAAATGAAATCTATACTTAGCTCCTTAATTCTTATTTCTATCATATTAGTGTCCAACCCGGCGAAAGCTCAGGATCTTTTTCCTGACGGTACGCCAATTCCGGAATGGTTTAGAGATACGACTCCCACTGATATAAGTACTCTTGGTAAGCCATACACTATAACTGATTATGGAGTTTCTAGCGACAGCACCCTTGTACAAACTAAAGCCATACAGGCGGTAATAGATACTGCATTTGAGAATGGTGGCGGGGTCATTATAATTCCAAAAGGAACCTTTTTAAGTGGTGCTCTGTTTTTTAAACAGGGTACCCATCTGTATCTTGAACAAGATGGAGTCCTTAAAGGTAGCGATGACATTAGCGACTTCCCTGTACTTATGACCCGCATTGAAGGCGAAAGCGTAGATTATTTTCCGGCTTTGGTAAATGCCGACGGAATCGATGGGTTTACGATTTCCGGGAAAGGAACCCTTGACGGTAACGGCCTGCGCTATTGGAAAGCCTTTTGGTTACGCAGAGCGTGGAATCCTGACTGCACCAACAAAGATGAAATGCGACCTCGTCTGGTGTATATTTCTAATTGTAAAAACGTACAGATTTCTGATATCAAACTGAAAAACTCTCCCTTTTGGACCACGCATTATTACAAAAGTGAATATATAAAACTTCTTAACCTGCACATCACTTCCCCTAAAGAGCCTGTAAAGGCTCCCAGTACCGATGCTGTGGATATTGATGCCTGCCAGAATATGCTGATCAAAAACTGCTACATGGCTGTAAATGATGATGCAGTGGCTTTAAAAGGCGGAAAAGGACCCCATGCCGATGAAGATCCTAACAATGGCGAGAATAGAAATATTATCATCGAAGACAACACATATGGATTTTGTCACAGCGCCCTAACCTGCGGAAGCGAATCTATTCACAATTACAATATTATTTTTCGCCGAAGCACTGTAGATACGGCGCACCGCATTTTTTGGTTAAAAATGCGTCCGGATACTCCACAGCATTATGAATACATCACTATCGAAGATATCAAAGGAAGCGTTAGAAGTATGGTACTGATCAAACCTTGGACGCAATTTTTCAATTTAAAAGGGGAAAAGGATATGATCACTTCTATGGCTAATAATATTACAATGAAAAATATAAAACTCGATTGTGAGATGGGTTTTAATATAGAAGCTTCAGATCAATATGAACTTTCAAAATTCACCTTTGAAAACATCAAACTTAATACGCAAAATGCAATGCTAGATAATACCGAAAGCATTAAACAACTCACCTTAGAAAAGGTAGAAGTAAAGTGAATTAACTAAAATTGCTGATCATTTGATCTAAGGTAGAAATTTTAGGCTTATTCAAAGGTTTTTCAATATAACCTTGAACTAAGTCATAAGCCTTAGCTTTACTTTTATCTACGGCATCGATAGAGGAAGTTACCAATATAACCGAAAAGCGATCCTTATTTTTAAACTGGTACAGACGTTCTAGAAAATCCCAACCATTTAATACAGGCATATTGATATCTAAGTAAATAATGTATTTGCTAGAATTGGGACTGTCAGCAATACATTTTAGTGCATCGCCGGCACAGGTATAAAAACGCGGTTCAATATTATGAACTGTTTTCAACAAATACTTATGAATCAAGCAAATGGTTTTATCGTCGTCAACAATGAGTACTTCTCCCTGCATACACTAATTAGATTGAATGGTTTCTACTAATGAAGCTTTAGCTGCAATTTCGCGCACCACGGTATCTAGCTCGTGCGCAGCTCCTAATAGTTCATTTAAAAAGAACGCGTGTTCTTCGGCTCCTAAATTGAGATCAGATTGTATCAGCTGAATGATTCCCATCAGTTTGGCTAAAGGAGCCCGTACCACGTGTGACTGTATTCTGGCGATCTCTTGTAGAGTGGCGTTACGACCTTCAATTTGCTTAATGTATTGATAGCGTTCTGAAACGTTGATCGCCATCACAACGCGAGAAAGCTGGTTGCTTTTTTTAAGCTGGTTGCTATGAATCTCAACGGTAAATTCTGATTGGTTTTTTCGTTGATGCGTATATACGCCAACTTTATTGGCGCCCATATTACGACGAGTATCTTCAACAACATCCAGCAGTTTTGGGATTTCATCTACCGGCCTTAATTCTTTTATAGTCTTTTCTAAAAATTCTGCTCTAGAATAGCCGTATTCTTTAATCGCAGCCTGATTTACCTCAATAATCTTTAAAGTTCGCAGGTCATAAATCCAAGAAGGAATTGGCATCAGTTGAAACAGATTAGTATACCTCAATTCTGATTCTTCTAAAGAGATCTTTAATGCCTTTTGCGAAGTAATGTCTTGCAGTGTACCTTCAATAATACTGGTATCATCTGTATCAATGAGGCGGCTGGCATAGATCCATTTTGTCTTTCCTGTTGCGGTAATGATCCTAAACTCAAAATCAGCTTCAAGCTCAAAAGAATCATCGTGGTAATAAGGCTTTACGACAGACTGATCATCAGGGTGAATGAATTCCATCATGCGATCAAAACTCAATTCCTGAGAATAAAATTCCAATTCTAAAATAGCATAAACTTGCTCACTACAGTAGAAAGAATGATCCTTTTTATCCACCTCCCAATAACCCAGTTTGGCGATTTTTTGGGCAAGTTTCAACCTTTTATTAGAAAGCGTAAGACGCTCTGAGGCTATTTTTCGCCTCGTGATATCTGTAATGGTCCCAGACATTACCAGCGGATTTCCCTCGTGATCTTCTCTTACGACACTACCCCGATCTAAAATCCATACCCAAGATCCATTTTTATGTTTAATTCGGTATTCCCCTGTGTAAAAGTCAGTAATGCCATCAAAATAATCATTGAGCTTCACCAGCGCACGCTGCAGATCTTCAGGGTGAAGTTCTTTTTGCATACGCTCTATGCTTGTATTGCCCAATTCTTTTTCATCCCGACCTATGATCTCAAAAAATTTATCGTTGTATTTAAGATAGTTGGTTTTAAGATCCCACTCCCAGGTAGCTACGTTAGCCGCTTCGATGATATTTGAAAGCCTATTAGCATTTAATTTGTGTAGTTTTTTACTTTTTTCTAGATCAAATTTGTTCTTCTGGAGTTCTACGATTTGAAGTGTTTGGTTAATTAAACACGAGATCGCTTCATACTGTTTTGGTGTCAATTCGCGGGGAACACGATCTATAATACAGAGAGAACCTATCAAGAAGTTGTCCTTGGTAATTAATGGGAACCCGGCGTAAAAACGAATATTCGGTTCATTCTGCACATATTTGTTAGATGAAAACCGGGAATCTTGTAACGTATCACCAATAATCAGTGGCTCGTACGGCTCATTTTCTAAAAGAAATTGACAAAAAGTCTCTTCTCTGGGCACCTCTTCAAGATCAACACCGTGAT
Source organism: Leeuwenhoekiella palythoae (assembly GCF_020310025.1). GTDB lineage: Bacteria > Bacteroidota > Bacteroidia > Flavobacteriales > Flavobacteriaceae > Leeuwenhoekiella > Leeuwenhoekiella palythoae. Next base: position 3,180,854 of record NZ_CP084318.1, on the reverse strand, counting down.
GTGCCAGAAAATGTTGAGTACAATCATCCATCAAACTGATCAGGACAATAGGAACATCGCAAACGATAGAAGCCAGACGCGCTAGCTCATCAAAATCTTGTTTGGCCGCAGTATTTATTATTTGGTAAGATTTAACAACTTCAAGGCGCTGTTTTTCTTTTTCCGTAACATTCAACATAAATCACTTCTGGTTGGTAATGACGTTGGTTTATAATCTTACTGATGTTGGGCATTATTTAAAACTATTAATTTAAGAATTTTTAGTTCACAATACATTAGAATTCAACAATGTAACCAATAATTTAACACATTCACTTAGGCATACTGCTTATTGTAAATCATTTAATTTATTATTAACCTACTAAATATCAATATATTACGCTTAAAATAAAAAAACCTCACTTCAAAAGTGAGGCTTTCTAAATTCTTTTTATTTTCAATTATATCACATTCAGTGCTTTACCTACCTTAATGAATGCCGCTACCGCCTTGGTAATATGCTCGTCCTCGTGACCTGCAGAAAGTTGTACACGTATACGCGCTTTCTCTTTAGGTACCACTGGATAGAAAAAGGCAATGACATAAATTCCTTCATCTAACAAACGAGCGGCAAATTCCTGAGCTAATTTTGCATCGTACAACATTATAGGCACGATAGGATGCTCTCCCGGAATGATATCAAAACCGGCATCAGTCATTTCTTTTCTAAAACGCTTCGCGTTATTTTGCACTTTTTTGATCAAGTCACCAGACTCACTCAACATATCGATCGCTTTGATCGAAGCTCCAGCAATCGCCGGCGCTAGTGTGTTAGAAAATAAATACGGTCTGGATTTTTGACGCAACATATCTACAATTTCTTTGCGAGCTGCGGTAAAACCGCCCGAGGCTCCGCCAAGGGCTTTTCCATAAGTACCGGTAATGATGTCTACACGACCCATTACTTTATTGTACTCATGAGTTCCTTTACCGCTCTCACCAATGAATCCTGTGGCATGGCAATCATCTACCATAACCATTGCGTCATATTTCTCTGCCAGATCACAAATTTTATCCAGCTGCGCGATGGTGCCGTCCATTGAGAATACCCCATCGGTTACAATCAATTTTCTACGCGCTCCTGAAGCTTTTTTCAATTCTTCCTCAAGCGCTTCCATATCATTATTCTTATAACGGTGACGTGCTGCTTTACACAAACGTATTCCGTCTATGATACTTGCGTGATTCAATTCGTCTGAAATGATCGCGTCCTCTTTCGTCAAAATAGGTTCAAAAACACCTCCATTTGCATCAAATGCCGCGGCATACAGGATACAGTCTTCCATCCCTAAAAACTCAGCGGTCTTACGCTCTAACTCTTTATGAATATCCTGAGTACCACAAATAAAACGCACAGAAGAAAGACCAAAACCGTGACTTTTAATCGCAGAAATTCCGGCGTCTATTATGTCTGGATGTGCCGAAAGTCCTAAGTAATTATTAGCACAAAAATTAAGCACTTCACTTCCTTTTTGCGTGTTGATCTCAGCACGTTGCGGGGTAGTAATAATGCGCTCTTCTTTGTAAAGACCGGCTTCTTTTATCTCTTCTAATTCTTGTTGTATACTTTCTCTTACAGATGTAAACATGATTTTATTTTTAGGCGAAAACGCTCAGGTTTCTATTTTTTTTTAATTCGAGACGGTAGATCATTTCTTCAGTCATACGTTTAAGATCAAAGCTTGGCTCCCATCCCCACTCGTCTCTTGCACGTGCATCGTCTAACGAAATTGGCCAACTTTCTGCAATCTGTTGACGGGAATCTGGCTGATAACTGATCTCAAAATCAGGAAAAGTTTTCTTGATCTCAGCAGCAATAATTTCAGGTGAAAAACTCACGCCTTGAATATTATATCCTACGGTTTTAATATCTCGTTTTGAGGCTTCCATCATTCTTATGGTTGCATCTATAGCATCGTCCATATACAACATAGGAAGCTGTGTATCAGGCTTAAGATAACAAACAAATTCCTCATTATTAATGGCTTTGTGAAAAATATCTACCGCATAATCTGTAGTACCGCCGCCAGGTAAAGACTGATAGCTAATCAATCCGGGGTAACGCAAGCAACGTACATCCATACCGTATTTTGTATTATAATACCGTGCCCAATGCTCTCCCGCAACTTTGCTTATTCCATAAACTGTGGTAGGGTTCAAAGCAAAATCTTGAGCCACATTTTCTTGTCTCGCATCAGGTCCAAATACTGCGATAGAACTTGGGAAAAAGACTTTTTGCACATCATTTAAACGCGCAGCTTCTAACACATTAAAAAAGGTCGAATTATTTAAATCCCAGGTTCTAAGGGGTTGCTGTTCTCCTTTGGCAGAAAGTACCGCAGCTAAATGATAGATCTGCGTAACTCTGTATTTGCGAACAACCTCATCTATCGCTTCTAAATTGGTTGCATCAAGCTCTAAAGTTTCGCAATCAAAATCATCACGAACTTTAAGATCTGAAGCGATAACCGCATCGCTGCCGTATTTATAAATTAAAGCTTCGGTTAAGGCGGTTCCTAACTGACCAAAAGCTCCTGTAATCAATAGTTTATGTGTGCTCATAGCTATTTATATTTTCAATATAAAACTAATAAACTACAAGGCGCAACCTTTTAATTATCTGTTAAACCTAAAAAACTAAGTGTTTTTAACTTTAAAATAGTATTTTAGAAGTTGTTTATGCTTCTAAGCAAATTATAGCACATACTACACAGTAAATTTTTCTGCGATGACCGAAAGACTTGACGATACCGATTTAAAGATTTTAAGAATCCTACAGGAGAATGCAAAAATGACCACAAAAGAAATTGCAGATCAGCTACATCTAACCGCTTCTCCGGTTTATGAGCGCATTAAGCGATTAGAGCAAAAAGGCTATATAAAAAACTATGTCGCACTGCTCGACAAGAAAAAATTAAACCGCCCGGTTACGGCGATCTGCATGGTGTCTTTACGGTATCACAATGAAGGCTTTATTGAAACTTTTGAGCTTCAGATTAAAGAATTGGTCGAGGTTCAAGAGTGCTATCATATGGCCGGAAAAGTTGATTTTTTCCTTAAAATTCATTTGGAAAGTCTTGAAGAATATCACGAATTTGTGCGCACCAAACTTTCAAAAATTCAGAATATTGGGGTTTTAGAAAGCTACTTTGTGCTGAAAGAAATTTACAACACCACGACCATTGCTATTTAAGCCGGGTTTCATAGTCTGATGCACGCTTGAAACCTTCTATTTTTAAGTGAGCTTCGTCGAGTTCTACGATACTAAAGCTATTATTCTCCAGTCCTTCGTAGTCTACCATTCCTAACTGTGTGATGTAATGAATACCCTTAATGGTTTTAAATTCTTCTTTGTGCACATGCCCGTGAAAGCACGCGATCACTTTTTGAGAAGCTTCCATAAGTTCTTGTACTTCTTGATGATTGGTAACGTGAAATTTTGAACCCTCCTTATAAAATGGGTATAGCGGATGATGACAGAACACCAAGACCGGTTTTTGCGCTTGGGTCAATGTATTTTTAAACCATTCTAGCTCTTCCGGCGGAATATGAGCATCTTCCCAGTTGGCACCTTCAACATAAAAATGGTCCTTCCCGGCTGCATCATAATTTGCATCTAGCACTATACAAATAAACGCTGAAGTTTCAAATGAATAGTAACTTCTCGCCTGCTCCTGCCCTGCATTCTTTATATTTCTCAAAAATTCAGCTTTGCGAATGCTGTCTACATCGTGATTGCCTAAAGCGTGATATCCGTCTCCGTCAAAGCGTTGAAAAACCGTTTCAACCTCTTGCAAGTACTTCAAAGTTTCCTGCGGATTGGCTTCTGCTCCTTGATCTTTAAAATCCCCCAAATGAATTAAAAAGTCTAAGTCGGCCTCATTTAAAGCTTTGATCGCTTCATTCATTTTTGGCAAGGCATCGCGGTAAAAACGTGTACCGGCAGGATCCCGATCTGCATAGTGTGAATCTGTAATGATTCCAAAACGTAAAGGTTTTGCTACCTTCTTAGCGCTCCATAATACATTTGGCATTGTAAGAATTGTGGTTCCGCTGAGGGCGAAAAGTTTAAGAGAATTGCGACGGGTTAGGGTGGCTTGTTTCATAGATCACAAAATTAAACCTTACGCATGAGATCAAAACTGTTTCGATGTAGTTTAAAGATTTATTAAAGAGTTGAGCGGCGCTGGTAGATTTAGTATTCTTATGTATTGTTTAAAGGAAATTTACTGCTTTGAAAAAAATAACGCTTGCACTCCTTTGTTGTTTCAGTATAATGCTTTGTAAAGCTCAAGAGGATCAGTTGCAACTCCTAGATCTTCAACTAGCCAATTATGAATATCCTTATGAAGTTGCTACTATTCCAATAGAGGCTCAAAATCAAACGCTCGAGATGGCTTTTATGGATGTTAAACCGAAGAACTACAACGGTAAAAACATTATGCTCTTACACGGTAAAAACTTTAACGGTGCTTATTGGCAGACCACAATCGCTGCGTTAACCGCCGAAGGATTTCGTGTGATCGTCCCTGATCAAATAGGCTTCGGAAAATCTTCTAAGCCAGAGCATTTTCATTGCACCTTTCAACAGCTGGCCTTAAATACCAAAGCGGTTTTAGACAGTATAGGTGTTGAAAAAACTGCAGTTTTAGGACACTCTATGGGCGGAATGCTCGCCACCCGATTTGCTTTGATGTTTCCTGAAACTACTGAAAAATTGATCTTAGAAAATCCTATTGGGCTTGAAGATTGGAAATTAAAAGTGCCTTATAAACCTGTTACTTGGTGGTATGAAAACGAACTCAAGAAAGATTATGAATCGATCAAAAAATACCAATTAGAAAGCTACTATGATGGTAATTGGGATCCTGCATACGATGAATGGGTCAACCTTTTGGCAGGCTGGACGCTCAATTCTGATTATGAAACCATCGCTTGGAATGCCGCCCTTACCTACGATATGATTTTTACTCAGCCCGTGGTTTATGAATTTAAAAATATACAGTCTCCAACGCTGCTCATAATTGGAACTCGAGATCGTACCGCTTTAGGCAAGCCGTTAGTTAGTGATGAAGTTCGTGCCACTATGGGTCTTTACGATCAGTTAGGGAAGGCAACACAGGAGAAAATTCCAAATAGCGAATTGGTTGAAATTCCTAATACAGGACATCTTCCGCACATTGAGCGTTTTGAAAAATTTATTGCACCTTTGGTGTCCTTTTTAAGCAAATAAATGAGTTCAGACAAAGCCCCGCAAATCAATCTTAAACAAAGTTCTGATGAAGACCTCGTCAGAATTGTAACGGTTCAGGTTCATAAGTACGAACCGCATACCGTACAAGCGGCAGAAGCGGAAATCTCCCGACGTGGCATTGACAAAATGCGTATGGCGCATCTGGTTAAAAAAGTGGCTCAGGATAATACCGCTGTTCAGGAAATACAAGATTATATGAGTACGACCTGGACGCGTTTTGTGAATTTTTTAATTGATTTTATCGTATTTCTCCTGCTCGTACTCATTGGCAGCTTATCTCTAGATTCTGTTTTTGTTACTTCAAACAGTGACTTCTTACTCGCCGTAGGCTACGGAATGGTACTCTTGATTTTTTTATTATATCACGGCCTCACCGAATATTTCTTCCAAAAAACAGTGGGGAAATATATTACCAAAACCATTGTGGTCACTAAGGACGGTGAAAGGCCGGATGCCGGTACAATTGCATTACGCACGCTGTGCAGGTTAATTCCATTTGATCGCCTATCTTTTTTGATCACTAAAAACGGTTTTCACGATCGCTTTTCAAATACTCAGGTAGTAAAAGACCCCAGCTAGTAGCTGAGGCTTTTCATAAGGATATTTAGATTTTCCTATCCCATTTTTACGATCTCATCTAATTTACCTTTAAAAGCGGTCAAAGTCTTCGCTAGCTTTTCAATTTGTTCTTGAGCTTCTTCAAAATTCTTTTGTTCTATCGCTTCGCGCACGCCGGGTAGGGTTTTTACACCATAGCCGGTATAAAATCCAGGAGCATAGATTTGATGTTTAAACCAAGGACGTCTGGGTAATCCGCTTTCGCTCAATAAGGCTTTTTCAAGATCTTTCAATTTGGCATTTACCATCTTTTGCTTCAATGCACTTAAACTGGTGAAATCAGTTTTTGAAAAATCATGAACACTTGTCTTTACTGAAGCTAAAGCGTTTTGTAAAGGAGAAAAATCCAGATACGGAATATCTTTTTCAGCTTCCGGAGCTTTCAAATTATCTTTAGGATCTGCAGCAATAACATACGCATTTTCAGCGACCAATTGTTGCTGTTTTTCGGCCTGCTTACGCATCGCTTCGGTTGTTTCGGTAACCTCATCCATATATTCTGAAATGGTTTTGTACCACGCATTCATTTCAAAAGGAAGAATATCTGCGTTTGCCATACGCAATGTAATGTGCCCCGCGGTTTTAGCTAAAGTGATTCCGTAGTCAAATCCGGGGTCTTTAAAACGCGTATAATGACTATAGGTATCAAAAATCGTATGATACTCCCCTCCAGAACTTTCACCGCCAAAGCCCAGGTTAAGAGAAGGAATTCCCGTATGCTGAATGAATGGCGTATAATCTGATCCCGAGCCCAACGCTGAAAGTCTAAAATCAGTATCGCGATTAGCGACTTTTGCAGCTGCAGCGCGACGCTCCACAAGTGAAACCCCGGTTTGTGGATCTTCTATGCTACCGGCTATTTCCTTAACCATAGTTTCTAAGGTATGCGAACCACCTACTCCTAAAAATCCACGACCGTTTCCATCTGTATTGATATAAACTACCGCTTTATCTTTAAGCACTTCCTGATGATCTTCTACCCACTCTGTAGAACCGATCAAACCTGGTTCTTCAGCATCCCATGCACAATATACAATGGTGCGCTTTGGTTGTTGACCCGCCTTAGCTAATTCTCCCACTGCACGAGCTTCTTCCATTAAAGCTACCATCCCACTTACAGGGTCTGACGCACCGTGAACCCAAGCATCGTGATGATTACCTCGCATCACCCACTCCTCCGGATAAACAGCACCTTTAAGTTTTGCAATGACGTTATACGCCGGTTTTAACTGCCAGTCGAATTCTAGTTTTAAATGCACTTTGGCAGGACCGGGACCTATGTGATACGTAATTGGTAAACCTCCACGCCAATCAGAAGGTGCTACAGGTCCGTTTAAAGCCTCAAGAAAAGGCTGTGCATCTGCATAAGAAATAGGTAAAACCGGTATTTTAGTAATGGTAGGCGCCTCTTTACGATCTAAACGCTTGGCATTTTTTGTAGCTCCGTAACCTGGCGTTAACACATCTCCGGGATATAAAGGCATATCCATCACGCTTCCGCGTTGTACGCCGGTCTCAGGCTTAAACGCACCTTCAGGATACACATCGCCTTGCACATAACCATCATCAGCAGGATCAGAATAAATGATACAACCTATCGCCCCTTTTTCGGCGGCCAGCTTCGGTTTAATCCCACGCCACGAACCATAGTATTTAGCGATCACTATTTTACCTTTGACATCTATTCCTAATTTCTCTAGTTCTTCATAATCCTTTGGCACACCATAATTCACAAAAACCAATTCTGCAGTCACATCGCCATCAGTTGAAAAGGCATTGTAGCTGGGTAATAAGGCTTCTCCTTGTTGGGTATATTTATCTTCGGCAATAGGTTCTGGTGCCAAAGCGGCTTTAAAAGCAGTAGGTGCCGTAAGTTCTAAAAGCCGAAGTTTAGGATACGGGAATAACACCTGATATTCATCGATCTCCACATCGTAGCCCCAGGATTCAAATTGTTTTTTCATCCATTCGGCATTCTTTTTACCATACTCTGTTCCTACATAATGCGGTTCTGCTGCCATAAACTGCATCCACTCATCTAGATTTTCTTTTTTAAGCTTAGCATCAAACTGAGTCTCTAAAGCCAACTGATCTTGTGTGCTTTTAGTGGTAAATCCTTGAATAGTTTGCGCTAGCGCTATATGCGACCATACACAGAGCAATAACAATACGTACTGTTTTTTCATAAATAATGTTTGTATTAGTTTAGACTTCAGCCTTTAAGTTATGAAATAAGTAGCGCCCAATAACATCGTAGCTTTATACAAGAATTACTTTTATCAATTCGGAAATTATTGGAGTGATAATTGTTTAAATTGACAATAAAATAAATTGTTGCAACCCAAAAAATAGCGAGCGTGGTAAACAGATTTAGACTAATTTCGCCCGCCTTAAAAACAGAAACACTACATGCAAAAGAAAGTACTTATACAAGAATTACGCTTGCGCTTAACCGCCAAATTTAATCAGTTACAAGAGACTAAATCCGGTCTTATCGAATCGCGTGATAGTGATACTAAAAGCAGTGCCGGAGATAAATATGAAACCGGCGTTGAAATGATTCAGCAGGAATTAGAGCGTACGCAAGGACAGCTTGACCAGGTGGAAAAGCAGAAAGAATTTTTAAACCGAATCAGCCTCACTCCTAATGCCGTTGTGGGTGAAGGAAGTCTTGTGCTTACTGATAAAGCAAGCTATCTTATAGGAATTCCGTATGGCGAACTTAAATTAGAAACCGGCAATGTGTATTGTATCTCGAGTGCTTCTCCTATTGGTGAATTGCTCACCGGAACACAAAAGGACGAGGTGATCACTTTTAGAGAACAAAAGATAACCGTTAAAGAAATTCTTTAGGCAAACTACCTCAGGCTAGTTTTATATTCATTGTGAAACAAGCCTCAAAGTGCATACCATAGGCTACGCCTATAAAAAAATCCCGAAGCAGAACTTCGGGATTTTTTTATTTTAGATGCATTCAGCTTTTAGTGCTTAAAAAGCGGTCTGTGCCCCATCATTTCATTTACTTGGCCTGCGATTTCTTCAAGCTTCTCATCATCCTGATAGTTTACGATCGCAGCATCAATAAGTTCTACTACCTTTTTCATATCGTCTTCTACCAATCCGCGTGTGGTTACCGCAGCAACTCCAATACGCATTCCTGAAGTTACAAATGGCGAACGCGTATCAAACGGTACCATATTTTTATTAACGGTAATATCTGCTTTGCCTAAAGCTTCTTCAGCATCTTTACCGGAAATATCTTTATTTCTAAGGTCGATCAACATCATATGATTATCAGTTCCTCCTGAAATAATATCGTAACCTTTAGCTACAAATTCTGCAGCCATAACCGCAGCATTCTTCTTAACCTGAACCATATAATGTAAGAAATCATCAGTAAGCGCTTCACCAAAAGCAATTGCTTTTGCAGCGATGATATGCTCTAATGGTCCGCCTTGATTACCTGGGAAGATCCCGCTATCTAATAAAGAAGACATCATTCTCAGATTTCCATTCTTTAATTTAATCCCGAATGGATTCTCAAAATCTTTCCCCATCAAGATCAAACCTCCACGAGGTCCTCTTAAGGTTTTGTGGGTAGTGGTGGTAACAATATGACAATGTGGTACAGGATCACCAATAATTCCTTTGGCAATAAGACCTGCAGGATGTGCCATATCACATAACAAGATCGCTCCTACTTTATCTGCGATCTCACGAAAACGCTTATAATCGATCTCACGGCTATACGCAGAAGCTCCTGCGATGATCATCTTAGGCTGCTCCTTTACTGCAAGTTCTTCTATCTTATCGTAGTTCAATAATCCGGTTTCTTGGTCTACCCCATAAAACACAGGATTATATAAACGACCAGAAAAGTTTACCGGCGAACCGTGGGTCAAGTGACCTCCGTGTGCTAGATCAAAACCTAAAAAGGTTTCGCCAGGCTTCATACAAGCGTGAAATACCGCTGTATTTGCTTGTGATCCTGAGTGTGGTTGTACGTTGGCATATTCTGCCCCAAAGAGTTCTTTAGCGCGGTCAATAGCGATTTGTTCTACCACATCTACTACTTCACAACCTCCATAGTAGCGCTTTCCGGGATACCCTTCGGCGTATTTATTAGTAAGCACAGAGCCCGCCGCTTCCATCACTTGTTCGCTGACGAAGTTCTCTGATGCAATTAACTCTAAACCATTAAGTTGACGTTGTTTTTCTTCCTGAATAAGATCAAAGATTTCAGTATCCCGTTGCATGCTTTATAAAGTTTGTTAAATTAGGTGCAAAAGTAGTCATTAGAATTGGTTGGTACTATTTTAATTCTATATTTGAAATGAGCATTTACTAACATTTTATCAAGAATTTATGCCTTCCAAAGCAAACGACCCTAAACGTAAAACCTGGTTAGAGACCCCTACGCATACTGATTTTCCTATTCAAAATATTCCTTTTGGCGTATTTCTTACCCGTGATGATATCATTACCATTGGTACCCGAATTGGAGATTATGCAATTGACTTGGGTGCGCTGCATCAACTGGGCTACTTTGAAGGAATCCCGCTTACCGATGATATCTTCCTACAAGATACCTTGAACGATTTTATTGCTGACGGGCGCAAAACCTGGCGTGCCGTGCGCAATCGGATTTCTCATATTTTTGAGGAAAGCAATGCTGATTTACGCGATAATGAAGAACACCGGGATATCGTAATTTTTGAATTGAATGAAGTAGAGATGCAACTTCCTGTTCAGATTGGGGATTATACTGATTTTTACAGCAGTAAAGAACACGCTACCAATGTGGGTAAAATCTTTCGCGGTGGCGAAAATGCGTTAATGCCTAATTGGATGCATATGCCGGTTGCCTATCACGGAAGAAGCAGCTCGATCATTCCTTCTGGAATACCCGTGCACAGACCCCAGGGGCAAAAGCTCCCTAACGGAGCGACTAAACCTATATTTGGTCCGTCGCGCCAGTTGGATTTTGAATTGGAGATGGCATTTATAACCACCGATGCTAATGAGTTAGGCCAACCAATTCCTGCAGATCAGGCTGAAGAATACATCTTTGGGATGGTCTTATTTAATGACTGGAGTGCGCGCGACATTCAGCGTTGGGAATATGTGCCTCTTGGGCCCTTTTTAGGAAAAAACTTTGCTTCGTCTGTTTCTCCTTGGATCGTGACTCTTGACGCTTTAGAACCCTTTAGAACCACAAGCCCGAAGCCCGAAGAAGAACTGCTTCCTTATTTGAATTATTCAGGTAAAAAGACTTTTGATATCAATCTTCAGGTGAGCATCAAACCCGAAGACAAAGCGGAAACCATCGTGAGTAAATCTAATTTCAAATATCTTTATTGGAATATGAGTCAGCAATTGGCGCATCACACCATCAATGGTTGCCCGGTAAATAGCGGAGATATGATGGGCAGCGGTACCATTTCTGGACCTACTCCCGATTCTTACGGCTCAATGCTTGAACTCAGCTGGAAAGGTTCAAAACCGGTAAAACTTACCGAAGGTGGCGACCGAAAATATATTGAAGATAATGATACCGTGATCGTGCGTGGGCACTGTGAGAAATCCGGTGCAGCCCGCATTGGCTTTGGAGAAGTAACCACAAAGATCCTTCCTGTGTTTAAACACAAGAAAAAATAATATCAAAACATACTTATTTAAAAACGTGCTAAATCCTTAAATATTTAGCGCGTTTTTAAATTGTAGACACGTACCTTTACACCAGAAAATGGGGTGCTTGCTCTAATGATGCAGGCTGAGATGATACCCAGAGGCTTTACCTCACACCTGATCCGGTTAGTACCGGCGTAGGGATTTTAAACGACACCACGCGTGTGCTTCTGCCTATAGGGCTCATCTCCTCATTCAACACATTTTTAACTGATCACAATGGAGGAGTTTTTTATGGATTTTGTTTGGCTGCAATGGATTGGGACCGCCTTTGGCGTTACTCAGGTCCTGCTCGCTCGCAAAAACAACGTCAACAACTATATTTTTGGAATCATAGGTATTCTCATCGGTATTTGGGTACTCTATCACTCGAAGCTGTATGCAGATATTTTGCTGCATCTCTATTATCTGGTAATGAGTATTTATGGATACCTGTATTGGAAATTTGGCAAAGAAAAGCAAGAAGCACCAATCGCCTATTCTAAACGTGATGAACACCTCAAAGCCGGCGGTATTGTCTTGGGCTGTTTTGTGTTGATGAGCTACTGGCTCACACAACATACAGATTCTGATGTGCCGTATCTGGATGCCGTAGTTAGCGCCTTTGCCTGGGCAGGAATGTGGTTGATGGCCAAACGTAAGATCGAGAATTGGGTGTACCTCAACATCAGCAATATCATTTCGATCCCATTATTGATCTACAAAGAATTGTACATCTACGCCGGTCTCACGGTATTTCTCTTTATCGTTGGTACTTCGGGCTATTTAAAATGGCGTAAACTCATCAAACAAAATCATTCGCATGCAGCATTGGCACGATCTTAAAACCTGTAACGGTCATCAAAAAGTTTTTGATGCGGAAACGCTAAAAGCTATCGCAACTGCAAAACTTTGGAATATTTGGGTGCCAAAAACACACGGCGGACTAGAATTAGGTCTTACCGAAGGTTTACGCACACTTCAACAGCTCGCAAGCATTGACGGAAGCTTAGGTTGGACGGTTACGCTGTGTAGCGGTGCTAATTATTTTATAGGAAATCTACAACCGGAAACAGCAGCAGAACTCTTCAACCCTAATGATGTTACTGTTTTGGGAGGAAGCGGCGGACTCTTTGGCTTCGCCGAAAAAAAGGGAGATTCGTACCTCCTCAACGGAACCTGGAACTATGCTACCGGAGCACCTTACCTTACGCACTTCACATTAAATGCAAAGATCATTGAAGACGGAATAGAATTAACAGATGACGATGGCGCTCCCGTTTTCAGATCTTTTGTTATTCCGTGCGAAGCGGTGTGCATTATAGACGATTGGCATACGATGGGTTTAAAGGCGACGGCTACACAATCTTTTGCGGTAACGGATTATCTGGTGGATAAAGATTATAGTTTTATCTACAATCGATTTTATCTGCCTCAAGATATTTTTAAGATCAACTTCAGGGTTTTTGCAGATCTTACACTTTGGATAAATTATATTGGGATGGTGCAACATTACTTGGCGGAAGCCTCAAAACTTCTAGACGAAAAAACACTAGAAGATCCGCATAAAACCACTACCGAAGCAGAAGATTTACTTTATAAATATGCAAATGAAGTCGAAGCGGCAACGGCTGACAATACTTCGTTTTCAGATGTTCAAATCGAAGCATTACATACGGCAGCGGCAGCTTCGGTTAAACGGCTATCTAAAATACTGATGGAGTTGCACCCGCTTTTGGGAATTAAAGCGGCACGTGTGGAGCATCCGCTCAATCAAATTTTCCGGGATTATTTTACAGCCACTCAGCATCATATTTTTACTCGATAAAACGAATTATACAGCATAAAAAAGGAACCACGTTGGTTCCTTTTTTATTAATTTATTTAAATGATCGTTAGGTCATTACCATTTTATTATAGCACTCGCCCAGGTAAATCCGCTTCCAAAGGCAGCCAAGACTACCGTATCGCCTTCTTTGATCTTACCTTCCTCCCAAGCTTCGGTTAACGCAATAGGTATAGACGCCGCAGTGGTATTTCCATATTTCTGAATATTGTTAAATACCTGATTGTCCTTCAGCTTGAATTGTTTTTGCACAAACTGCGAAATACGCAAATTAGCCTGATGCGGAATCAACATATCAATATCTTCTGCTGTGAGTTTGTTTTGCTGTAAACCTTCGTTGATCACTTCTGCAAAACGCACCACAGCATTTTTAAATACAAACTGTCCGTTCATATATGGATAATAGGGTATATCCTCTTGCGGATCTTTCTCGATCAACTCAGGTACCCACTCCATCGTACTAGGTCCTTTAAGTGAAAGCTCTAGCGCGTGCGCTCCCTCACTATGCAAATGCGTAGATAAAATACCTTTGTTATTATCTTCTTCTCGAGTGAGCACAGCAGCTCCTGCCCCATCACCAAAGATCACCGAAACACTACGCCCGCGTGTGGTCATATCTAAACCACCACTATGATTTTCAGAGCCTATCACGAGAATGTTTTTATACATTCCGGTTTTGATAAATTGATCTGCCGTAGAAAGCGCGTAAACAAAACCGCTACATTGGTTACGAACGTCGAGCGCCGGCACCGTACGCATCTCAAGCATTTCTTGAACCTGCACGCCGCAGCCCGGAAAATAATAATCTGGACTAAGCGTCGCAAAAACGATCATATCAATATCTTGAGCCGTCATCTTCGCTCGCTCTAATGCGATTTTTGCAGCTTTCACACCCATTACCGCAGTCGTGTTGCCGTCCCCTTCTTTTATATGACGACGTTCTTTAATACCGGTACGCTCCTGAATCCACGCATCATTAGTATCCATCATCTTTGAAAGGTCATCATTGGTGACTACATTTTCGGGAACATAAGCGCCCATTCCGGCAATTCGAGAATTATACATAGTTTATTAAAATCTAGTTGAAATAAGAATCTGTAAAATTACAGAGGTTATATGGGTGGTAATATAGTATTTCTTCAATTTGTAGCGTGTTAGTGATTTCCTATTTAGCTATGCACGCATAGCAATAGCGTGGCATTAAGAATATTTTTTAAGTATTTTTAAAACAGTTAAAAAGCCACTTTTTGTCTAACACGTAGACGCTAAGCCATTTAAATCAACAAACACAAATAACTATGAAAAAACTCAACCTGCTGAGCTTGTTTTTACTGCTTACTGCTTCGGTAGTCGCACAGGTAAATCTGGATTACCAAAAACCACCTCAGGAAATTCTAGACCTTGTAGATGTACCGCGTGCTCCCTGGGTATTGATGAATACAGAAGGTGACACGATGCTCTTAATGTATCGCGACAGCTATAAAACCATCGCCGAACTTTCTGAAGAAGAGCTACGCCTTGGCGGACTGCGTATCAATCCTAAAACGAATATAGGTAGCCGTACTACGTTTTACAACGACATCAAAATCAAAGGTATTGAGGAAACCGAAGCCGGCACCATCAGCGGACTTCCTGAAGATGCTAAACTCAGTAATTTTAACTGGTCTCCAGATGAAAGTAAAATGGCGTTTACTAACACCATTGAAGACGGAGTACAAGTTTGGGTTCTTGACCTGAAAACAGCAACTGCAAAACGCGTAACCGAAGCTTTTGTGAATGCTAATATGGGGAATCCTATCAGCTGGTTTAAAGATGGGGAGAGCCTGCTGGTTAATATGCTTCCGGCGACGCGTAAAGAGCTTGTGAACACCGCAGAGGCAGTCCCAACCGGACCAACGATCTCTACAAGTGACGGTTCTAAGGCGCAAAACCGCACCTATCAGGATCTTCTTCAAAATCCTAACGATGTATTCAACTTTGAGCAACTGGCGACTTCTGCTCTCGTAAAAGTAAATCTAGATGGAACTTCTACCTTATGGAAAGACGCAGCGATGTATAGCGATGTTTCGTTCTCGCCTGATGGCAACTACATTATGACAAGTACCATCCACAAACCCTTCTCGTACATCGTTCCTTATTATCGTTTTCCCGAAACCGTAACGGTTTATCAGCAAGATGGTACTGAGGTAAAAGTAGTTAATGAAACCCCTCTTCTTGAAGAATTACCACAAGGGTTTATGGCTACACAAACCGGTAAAAGACGCATTTCTTGGCGGGCCGATCAACCGGCAACATTATACTGGGTAGAAGCCTTAGATCAAGGAGATCCTGAGCTTGAAGTTGAATATAGAGATCAGGTTTTTATGCAAAAAGCACCCTTTAGTGCGGCTCCGCAAAAAGTGATCAAGACGATCAACCGATACAGCGGAATCTTATGGGGTGATGCCAATACAGCTATTGCATACGATCGCTGGTGGAATACCCGAAACACTAAAACCTATGTTTTTAATCCTTCGGATGGAAGCAATATGGGCGAAGTCATTTCTGACCGAAGCTATCAAGATGTGTATAGCGACCCCGGAAATTTTGTAACCCACGATAACGAATATGGGCGTTCGGTACTGACTTTAGTAAACGGTAATGCCTATTTAATGGGAGACGGATTCAGCGATAAAGGCCAGTTTCCATTTATTGATAAAATGAATTTAAAAACCCAGGAAACCGAACGTATATACGAATCTGAATACACCGATAAGTTAGAAAGTCTTCAAAAAGCTTTAGATATTGAAGCCGGTAAAATCTTGGTTCGCATAGAAGCGCCAACAGAATATCCTAACTATTACATCAGAGATCTCAACGATAACTCGTTAGATCAAATCACGCGTTTTGAAAATCCGTTTAAAAGTATTCAAGATGTGCATAAAGAAGTGATCACCTATAAGCGAGAAGATGGACTTGAACTTTCTGGAACTTTATACCTTCCGGTAGGTTATGATATGAACAAAAAAGAAAAGAAACCTATGTTGCTTTGGGCTTATCCTCGCGAGTATAAAGACAAAAGCAGTGCAGCCCAAACAACCACAAACCCTAACGAATTCACCTATCCTTATTATGGTTCTATGGTGTATTGGGTAACCCGAGGTTATGTGGTGCTTGATGATGCGGCATTCCCAATCGTAGGAGAAGGTGACGAAGAACCTAATGATACCTTTAGAAGTCAGCTAGTTGCTAATGCCAAAGCTGCAATTGATGCTGTAGATGACTTAGGATATATTGACCGTGATCGCGTAGCAGTAGGTGGCCACAGCTACGGAGCTTTTATGACAGCCAACCTGTTAAGTCACTCTAACTTATTTGCCGCCGGAATCGCCCGAAGCGGTGCGTATAACCGTACGCTAACGCCGTTTGGCTTTCAGTCTGAAGAGCGTAATTATTGGGAAGCTCCAGAGATTTATTATGAAATGAGTCCGTTTATGCACGCTGACAAGATGAAAACTCCGCTCTTACTCATTCACGGAGTTGCAGATAATAACAGTGGTACATATCCGCTTCAAAGCGAGCGCTACTTCAATGCACTAAAAGGTTTAGGCGCCACGGCACGATTAGTGATGCTACCTAAAGAAAGTCACGGTTATGCTGCCAAAGAATCTATCTTACATATGCTTTGGGAACAAGACCAGTGGCTTGAAAAGTATGTGAAGAATCGTGACGTACAAGAGATCAAAAAACAAAAAGAAGTAAAACAATAATGCAGTAAGTAGTCGCAGTGAGCAGCGTAAATGTGTACGCCGATTCACGTCTGCTCACTGCGACTAAACACTGAACCTATGTATTTTAAACTACGTATTCCCGAACCTTGTCACGAAGACTGGTCACAAATGACTCTAAGTGAGCAGGGACGCTTTTGTAGCAGTTGCGAAAAAGAAGTTATTGATTTTACACAGCTGACGCGTAAGCAAATTGCAGATAAAGTGCAGAGTGGCGGTCAACTTTGCGGGCGCTACCGCAAAGATCAGTTAGATACCACCTATTTCATTCCTGAGGAAAAATCTCCTTTTAAGCATTTAGGTATTGCTGCAGCGTTTACTTCGTTGCTGGCTTTATGTGAACCAGTGCTGGGGCAAGAGAATAATTCTAAGTCCAATACGGAGCTAATCACACAAGAAAATCAAATCACGACTGTTGACACGATAAACAATTATATATTTTCTGGAATTATACTTGCTGAAGACAGCCTGCCGCTTCCTGGTGCTAATATCCATTTAAAAGATTCTTCAATTGGTGCTATAGCAGACTTTGATGGACATTTTAGTATTTCCATTCCATCAGAGTACTTTAAGGAATCTAGAAAATTATTAATTACGTTTTTAGGATACGAAGATAAAGAGGTGCTACTTTCAGCAAATATGCCTAAAATGAATATTATACTTAAGGAAGACCCCTCAATGATGGAGCTTGGGGTTGTAGTTGTTGGTCAAACTATCGAGGTAAAGAAAACTAAAAAACCCCGATCTAAACATCAATAAGTAGTTTTGATATTCTGCATTACAAGTATTCAAAACTGAACATCAAACCTCTATACTTAAGCTGCATTCAAAACTATGCGTGCATAACAAGTGTCTATCACAAATAGGGTGCATACCGTTTAAAACAGCTACCTTTACGCCTATGCGAGAACCAGACAAGCTCGCACCCCTAAACATGTTTTAATTTTTGAACACACACGATGAATTTAAATGATATACGTCTTGAAGTGATGCAAACCATAGGAAAGTCTATGGACGAGCTCATTGGCAAATATTTGAAGTCGGTTGAAGAAAACTGGCAACCTACCGATATGCTTCCAGACGCGACAAATCCTGAGTTTATAGAAGATGTAAGAGAGATTCAAGAGCTCTGCCGCGAGATGGATTATGATCTGTTTACGGTTTTAGTAGGTGATACGATTACAGAGGAAGCTTTACCCACCTACGAGTCTTGGTTAATGAGCGTACAAGGTGTTGATCAGGTAAACGGCAACGGCTGGTCTAAATGGGTGCGCGCCTGGACCGCAGAAGAAAACCGTCACGGTGACCTGCTTAATAAATATCTATACCTGTCAGGACGCGTAAATATGCGCGAGATGGAAGTTAGTACGCAGTACCTCATTAGCGATGGTTTTGATATTGGTACCGGTATGGATCCTTATAAAAACTTTGTATACACCAGTTTTCAGGAATTGGCAACTAACGTGTCGCACCGCCGTGTAGCATCGTTTTCGCGTAAAGCAGGCAACAAACAGCTGGCCAAAATATGTAATACGATTGCTAAAGACGAAGCGAGGCACGCTTCGGCATATATGGATTTTGTACGCCGAATTTTTGAGCTAGATCCTAGTGAAATGATGATGGCCTTTGAAGCCATGATGAAAAATAAGATCGTAATGCCTGCGATGTTCTTACGCGAGAGCGGTCAGCAAATTGGCGAACTGTGGGAACATTTTTCTGATGCTGCACAGCGTTCTATGGTGTACACCACTCAGGACTACATCACGATCCTAAAATCTTTAATTGCAGATTGGAAAATCAATGATATAAAAGGTCTTAATGACAAAGGGGAACGCGCTCGCGATTACCTGATGAATTTACCTGATCGTCTGGAACGTATTTCGCAGCGTATTGTAGTACCTAAACGTGATCATACGTTTAAATGGATCGCTACCTAGTTCTTTACTTTTATTTTATAAAAAATCCCCGATAAGAAACTTATCGGGGATTTTTTATACGATTTGGTAAGTATAAAATCAGATTTTAATAATCATTTTACCTTTGTTCTTTCCATCAAAAAGATCTAGAAATGCTTGAGGAATATTTTCAAAACCTTCTACAATTGTTTCTGTATACACTAGCTTTTCCTGTTTTAGCCATTCTGCTAATTGAGCGATAGCTTCTTCAAATTTTGAAGCATAATTAGATACAATAAACCCTTGCATTAGCGCACTATTTTTTATTAAAAAAGGTTGAACACTTAAGCTTTTAGGAATAGTGGTCTCATTATAAACTGCGATCGCACCACAGTTGATGATGCGTGCATATTTATTAATGTGATATAAAACAGCATCTGAAATCTCTCCTCCTACGTTATCAAAATAAATATCAACTCCTTCAGGGCAGTGTTCTATTATTGCAGCAGTTAGATCATCTGTTGTTTTGTAATTAATACCTGCATCAAAATTAAAATTTTGTTTAAGCATATTAATTTTTTCGTCACTTCCTGCAATCCCCACAACCCGCAGGCCTAAAAGTTTACCTATTTGGCCTACTATACTTCCAACAGCTCCGGCTGCTCCTGAAACTAGAAGGGTTTCATTTTCTTTTGGTTTTCCTATTTCGGTAAGACCAGTATATGCAGTAAGGCCGGTCATTCCTAAAATTCCCAAATAAGCAGACAAAGGCGCCTTCGACGCATCTACTTTATGTAAATCTTCAGTTGTTATTACTTGTAAGGTTTTCCAAGGCATTACTTTAGAAACATAATCCCCTGCTTTATAATCTGGATGTTTTGATTCAATAACCTCTGCGATAATACCAGATGTTAAAGGTTTTCCAACTTCAAATGGTGGGACATATGATTTCGTATCGTTCATACGTCCTCTCAAGTACGGATCTACCGATACATACTTTGATTTCACAAGTAATTCTCCCTCTTGAGGGTCTCCAACAGATTGTTCTTCAAATTTAAAGTTTCCTAGATTAGGAGTTCCTTCAGGTCGATTATTCAATAAAATTGTTTGTCCCATATTTTTTTCTTTAAAATTACAAGACGGCAAACAGTTAAAATGTGAAATATTCTTTTTAATACTTATTTAACTATCTATTGAAGAATAAAAATTAGGTAAGTCGTAGCTCCATCTTTTAGCGATAGTACTTTACAAGACGACCTCGTTTTATCGATTATTTAAAAGATAATACAAGTTTAAAATCTGAGTTCATAGCCAACATTATAAGATATTTGCCTTTGAAAGATATGAGCTTTGCTATCAGACGTTTTAAAAAAAACATAACTTTAAAAAGAGACTACGATACCAAAATTATTACAAAGGGGCTTGGTATTAATCACAGCGTATTTTCCATGCTTTAGCGTGTGGTAAATTTTTACTCGGAATATGAAACGTAAAACTACTGTAGGCTGCAATGGAATCTTTGAGCAGCGTCAAAATCTCTTCTTTTAGATAACCAATTTTTTGAAGCATTGCACCGGTAAGTGCGCGGGTGCGTGCATTATAATTCAAAGCAAGTTTAGCAATAGTCTTATGCTCCGGGCTGCTCAACGCTGTAAGTCGTTTGGTCATATGATAACACAATTCTTCTGGTGTTGCACTGTTAGTGCTATGTACTGCCCGTAAAACATCAAGAATTTGAAAATAAGGAATGTGCGCTGCAATTATGGGATTATTTTGTTTTACAAAACATATTTTGAACGCACCTCGCTTTATGGGATTACGCTTTTCTGCCAGCCCCACTTCTAATTGTGTAGCTTTAACAGCATCAAAATCAAAGTTTGCAAATACCGAAGCACCTGAAAGATAACCCACTTGTTGTTCGCCATCATAAAGCAAATCCTTTACCACCTCATAGGGTTTTAAAAGCTGCTCCCCTTCTGCAAGAATTTCGGGCTTATAGAATTTATCTTTAGCCAGTTTGCTTATCGTTCCGCGTTTTGCAAGGGTATTCAAAAAGTGCTCAACAGAATTTTCGTTTTCTGTAAATTTCTTAAAATCGTTATGGGTAAATACGTAGCCTTCTGGTAATTCTTCTATCTGTTCTTCGAGATGCGCAATCGTTTTCATGAAATTCTTATTTGATTGATCTATATATAAGAGACCTTCAAATAGATCAAGTGTTACGGTAGGTATGGCGCTTCAACTCATTTTAACGTTAATGCGCAATCTACACGTAGGGTTTATTTATGTTGGACATAAAAAAACGAGGAACGTTTAATCAAGCATACCGTTAAAATTGTGTTCTTGCATCGCACACCTTATAAAACTAAAGATTGAAGTCTAGAAGTTCTTTAAGCCAATTTTAAAGCCGAATTTTAAAAATGCATAGGCTCGCAGGGTTTGGCAGGCTTATGCATTGATGTGCATATAACAGCAGGGTCTTTCGGAAAAACAAGGGGTTTCCTTCGGTATTCGTTCGGTATTGGTTCGGTATTGGTTCGGTACTGCCTCGGGTTAAAAAGGATTAAAAAACAGCGGAGCTGGTACAGAATACTACACCTGTTTTTAAAAAATACACGCTTTACCGAAGGAAAAACGAAGCAAACTGCCAAGAGATCAAAGTAAGTAATACGGGTCTGCGCGTTATTTAGGCGTTCTACAACACTACTTAAAAGTGTTGATATTCCTTAAATCTAATGGGATATGTATATATTTAGTGTTGATATGATGAGTTAGCAAACATATGAGAAACGAAAAGTTTAACATATTAATATTAATTTTTGCAACCCTAATTTTTGGTTGTGAAAAAAAGGTTGAACCAAAAAAATCTGAATTTAAAGTTGCTCAAGATTACTCTGAATTTACAACTCAAATGGAAAATAATGATACTCTGAATATCGGAGTTGTTTTATCTATGTGTATGTGGAGTGAATATGACCAATTACAACTCACAAAAACCAATGATAGTGTGTTTCTTCAATTAAGAGAAAAACGGGTAATGGAGGACGAACCTGTTCATTTTAATAAAGTTCTTTATGAATTAAAAAATGACACGTTGAACTTAGAAAAAATGATGACTGATTTTGATATTAATTATCAAGAAGAAATAAGCAGTCCATTTTTTATCATAATTAACCCAAAAGAAAAAGACACAATTCTATTGAGAACAACTGGACTTGGGAATCGTGGAATTAATATTGAGCGTTATCAACGAATAATGACTGAATTATATCCAAAAGAGATGGCAAAATATCGAGAAGAATATTTTACACCGCCACCACCAAGTGGAATTGATGTCAAAGAAACTGAAATGGAATGAAAATACGTTTGGTAACAAAGTATAACCGCAATTACGGCGGATTCGACTACGTCCGAATCCACTCGGCATTGCTAACGTCAGTTCTAAATCGAAAAACAAAGTAAATAAAACCGATAACTGAAGCTTACACAAAACCGTTGTACCTAATTTAAGAAATGAGCAAATTCCTATTCATATTTTCACTTTCCATTACCCTAATTGGATATTCCCAAAATCAAGAATCTGAACCAACTTTTTATTCAGAAATTTCGGAAAAGGTTGCATCGAAAGCAGATTACAAAGTGAAATTTGGAAGTCCTTCAGAGATAGTTGTTAATGACACAATTTTTATGGCAAATTCCGAAACTTGGATTGAAAAAAACATTTACACCATCAAATCTGATTTTGAAATGCTTGTTAAAAAATATCGAGATAATGAATTCATTGCTGACGAAATAATTAAACTGGATTCCTATAAACGTATTTTGAATTATGAAGGGAACTTAAAATATGAAGGGGGAAAATGGTATATTACTAAAGTCAATTATCAATATCTCAAAGGGAAGAAGATAAAAGAAAAATTAAACGATTCGGGAAAAACTTATATGAGATATACTGTGACATACGATAGTATAAATAATCCAACTTTAATTGAGCATACAATCGTTGGACCTAATAAAACCAGAATTCAAAATATCAATTATGATTATTCAAATAGTCATTTCATTTTAATGGATTTTAATTACCAAGGGAGACTAGAAGAAGAAATTAAAGGAAATATTAATTCAGACTATATCCTTGAGAAAAATGAAAACGGAGATATCACTAAAATGTTTTGGATTTTAACGGACAAAACAGAACCATTTATTCACGAAATGAACTATGAATATGACGAAAAAGGGAATTGGATAAAATTAGTCAAAAACGTTATTAGTCCTGATGGAACAATAGAACCGTATCACAGAACTTATAGAGAAATCAAATATAAAAACTAAGTAAAATAATGGCTATAAGTAACAGCTTGGTCTCACCTACTCGCAAAATTCTGCGCATTCCCCTCTAGTTCATTCTGTATTTAGTAAGTTAGCTGCTAGTACTTAGTAATACTTACACCTAGCCGTTGTAACGCCTATGAGAAAAATTCTAACTCTAATAATAAGTGGAATACTTATCAATTCTTGTTCCTCTTCACAAGGAGATTTCACCTATTTAGATATTAATAATAACGAAATATCTAAATCAAAATTCAGACAAAAGAGATCAACGAATCAATATCTAGATATTCAGATTGATTCCTTAAATCAGAAAAAATTAATTGAGAGAACTAAAACCGGAAAACTCGAAAATTTTGAAGCTTATCGTTCCTTAGTCTCCAATAAAACCTCAGTAAAATTAGATAACACTAAGCCTTTAGTAATTATCTATCATCCAGGAAAAGACGCTTGCAATTCGTCGGGATCAGCTACAAAAGAAACACTTAAAAATTGGCATAAAACTTTAGAAGATGGAGTTCAACAATTAAAAGCTAACGCTCCTATTTATCTATATAAGGAAAAAGAGGGTTTAGAAAAATATGATGGAGTACTCAATTGGCATAAAGATCCTGATGGCCTAACTGAAAAACTGTTTTTTAAATATCATTATCCCTGCTCAAGTTTCGTAGTAATTTCTTCAGATGGAGAATATATTTCATATTTTGGAGAATTTAGCAAAGAATATGTTTGGAATGCTATAAATCTAATTTCAAAATAGCATACACGCTACTCTGCTTACAATTCATTCGTTCACCAAACCTCTTCTACCAATAACCTCACAACAGTAGATACCATTTTTACGTAAATTGTGGTTTGAAAATCACCCTATTCGTATATCAATATGTAGGTCGTCTAAAGGGATTAATGCAAATACGATAATCCTATCAATTTCTTTGCGTTTAAATACGCCTTAAATTGTAACTAATGCTAAAGTTTTGAAACATATAAGTTACAATCAGCAATTACCCAATGGCTTCAAAGCGTACAACCACGATCATCAGAATTTTACTTTTTACAGCAACGTTCATCTCTTTATATTTTGTTCCCTGGCCTATTGTAAGTGCCTGGATCAAACCCTTACCAAACACCATTCAAGAGCAAGTGGATAAAGCTACAGACTATGGTTTTGACGGAATTATCGTCTGTATTGATCAAGGCGGAAAAGCGCCTGCCTGGTATACTGCAGGTACGCATAGTAGGGAAACGCAAGAACCGGCTCGTGCCGATGCGTTATTTAAAATTGCAAGCGTGAGTAAATTATACACGGCATTAGCTGTCACCAAATTAGCAAGTAAAGGGCAATTAGATTTAGATCAATCGCTTGCGCATTACTTTCCGGAATTGGCACATCGTATTGAATATGCAGATGAAATAACTATAAAGATGTTGGTAAAACACCGCAGCGGAATACCAAACTTTACAGATATCAATTCGTATTGGGCGCATCCTGAAGACAACAATGAAGAACGTCTGGCTTTAATACTAGATTTACCTGCAGATTTTGCGCCAGATACTGATTACGCCTATTGCAATACTGTAAGCTTCCCCAGACTAGAACTGCTTAATTTTCCAAAACTGGTTTAAAATTATTGTTTTTCATTCTCTTGGGGCTAGCCCCAAGAGAATGGAGTTTTGCGTATTGCACTGGTGCTATTTTGCCCAGTGAGTCATGGGGACGATATTTATTGTAATCTTCCATCCATATTTGAGTTTGCTCCCTTACCTGATCAATATTTTCAAAGATGTACTTGTCGAGGACACCTCTACGATAGGAGCCGTTAAAACGTTCTACAAAAGCATTTTGAGTAGGTTTGCCTGGTTGTATGTATTTAAATTCAATCTCATGCATTTTACTCCATTCAGCAGTAAGGTTTGCTATGAATTCAGGACCGTTGTCCATCCTGATCCGGTTTGGCTTACCTCGTCGGTTGATTAGGTGATTGAGTACCCAGACTACCCGATTACTAGTCAAAGAAAAGTCTACTTCGATGTGTAGTGCCTCTCGGTTAAAATCATCAATAACATTAAAAGATCTAAAGCGTCTCTTGTTTTCTAGAACATCGCTTACGAAATCAATACTCCAAGTATCATTCAATTCTTCAGGAATCTCCAAAGGCTCCTGTATACGCGCGGGCAGGCGCTTCTTTACTTTTCTTCTTAAAGGAAGCCCTAAAGATACATACACCCGGTGTACCCGCTTATGATTCCAAGGCTTTCCTTCGTTACGAATTCGCCAGTAGGCTTTCCAAAAACCCTCTTCGGAATGTTCTTCTGCTTTGTCTCTAAGAGCCTTCTCTATAGGAGTATCATCCTTGGGTAATGGCTTATAATAGTAAACACTTTTACTCATATTAAGCACACGGCACGCCCTACTGATGCCGTAGCGGATAAGTTCTTTAGCTATGGTACGTTTACGGCAGGGCTTTAGAGCTTTTTTTCAATAATCTCTTTAGCCATTTGATGGTCCAGTGCTAAAGAGGCATACATCTGTTTTAGACGGGCGTTTTCAGCTTCAAGTTCCTTAATACGCTTAAGTTCTTTGCTGCTCATACCAGCGTATTTAGAACGCCATTTGTAAAAGGTAGAGGTGCTGACACCGTATTCGCGGCTGATTTCCTCAACACTCTTACCGTTGTCGAACTCCTTTAAAATTTTTGCAATCTGTGTTGGTGTGAATTTGCTTCGTCTCATACTGTTTAAAATTAAGAATTATTACACTTCTAAACAGTTCAGTTTTAAGGGAAGCTTACAATACCAACTATTTACTTTTGTACGAACTCATTAAAAAAGTAACCGGCCAGCCATCATTTTATACTATCAAAAAAGAGATTCTAGAACCTTTAAACCTCAACAACACCTACGGCTCTGTTAACGATGTAGATCTAGACCGAGTAATGAGCGGGTATTATGTGGGCTACGCGCAGGATTTAAAAACCAATGATAACGATCTTATGCTTGCTACAGCTCAAGATCTGGGCGATTTTCTTAGAGCCCTTAATGACGGAAGCGTCTTCAATAATCACAAGGAACGGGATTTGTATGCTTCACTTTATGAATTTGAACACACGGGGTTGATCCCGGGTTATCAAAGCATTGCGAAGTATCATAAAGAATTGGATGCGGTTGTGATTCAGTTTACCAATACTGTGGATTTTGAAGGCTACAACTGGAATCTTTCAAAAGTGATGTACAACAGAGTCGTAAAAATTCTAAAACAGAAATCTTAAAAAAGATCTGCAAACCCTAGATCTGCACCAACTTATTTTAAGATAATAGTTGAAGTTAAGGGCCTGCACGTCTTTAATTTCTGTTACAGACATTGAGATCAGTCTTGTAAAACTTCCTCAAAATGATGCTCGAGAAAAGCGGTATAGTCTTGTAAGGCTTTCGGCACATCTGCATTTTTCTCTACATCGTGAAAGTGCTTAGAATCTAAATGTTCTAATCCTAAAAATTGGTTCATTTTATGAAAACCAAACAACACTCCTTCATCAACAGACTTTTGATCGAAAAATTCACCTGCTAAGGTAAAAGCTTCTTCAGGAGCATTCCAACTCGTAGTGATGATGTACTTTTTACCGTGTAAACTACCTCCCGTTCCATAATTGATGGCAGGATTTTTACGCGTTCTTCCGTCACTCTCGTACATCCCTTTCTGGTGGCCGTGGGTTAGAACCTTGTCCAAGTAGGTTTTAAAACCAAACGGCAGTTGAAACCACCAGATCGGGGTGTGATAAATTATTAAATCTGCCCAAGTAAATTTCTCAACTTCCTTTTGCAGCTCATAGCTTTCCGCAACCTGCGTGGTTCGCACTGTATACCCTTTTTTAGCTGTAAAAAAAGCTTCGGTGGTTTCTAAAAGTGTTTTATTAAAAGCTCCCGGAGAATGCGCAAAGGGATGTCCGCCGTAGAGGATTAAAATATTTTTCATCAGATTGTTTTTTAATTTGGGACAAAATTAGACGCAGACTAACTATTATAAAAATAATATAAATAATAGATTTGTATAAAATTTTTAATAATGGTGAATCTAGAATGGTATCGCACCTTTCGTGCAATTGTTGAGAAGAAAACGCTAACGCGTGCTGCGGAAGCCTTATATGCTTCTCAGCCCGGTGTAAGCGTCCACCTCAATGCCCTAGAGGCTTACGTAGGCAAAAAGCTTTTTGAGCGTACGTCGCGTAAAATGATTCCTACGGAAGAAGGAAAACAACTCTATAATTTTGTAGTGGAAGCCTTAGAGCGCTTAGAGCAAGCCGAGCAGCATTTTAAAAAATCCACTAAAGAAACAGTGCCTTCTTTGCATATAGGAATGTGCAACGAAACATTTCAGACCATTTTAGAGCCAGAAGTTTCAAAACTGCGCTTCAATCTTGTCGCGAAGTTTGGAGGTCATCAAGACTTGATCAAAGACCTCAATAAAGGCCTCCTAGATCTGGTCATAACACCTAAAAAAAACCACGCCAATGCACTGGCAGAGTATGAGGCATTTTCTAAAGAGCGCATTGTGCTGGTTGCAGGATCTAAAACTCCGCTTAACGCAGTAAACAAACTTCTGGAGCAACAAGATCTTAAAGCCTTGTCTGCGCATTTAAAACAGCAGATTTGGTACAGTGCATCTAATGAAATGGATCATTTTAGGAGGTTTTGGTATGATAATTTTAAGTCACGAGCCGACTTTAAACCCAATTACATTTTACCGAACATTGGTTCTATAATCCGCTGTTTAGAAGCAGAAAACGGCTTTGCGATTGTTCCTGATTTTCTGGTGCAAAAAGCGATTGCTAAAGGAAGCATTCACTTGGTTTGGCAGGGGATTAAAGAAAGTGCAAACACCTTATATTTTGCCACCCGAAGTGACCTGCAATACAAAGAAGAAGTAAATACGATCAAAGAGGTTTTTAAGCAAAAAATGCAACCCCATTAAGGTGTTGCATTTCTTTTTTAGTGCTACAAAGCGATATCGAGGTAAGCCTTAGCATTTTTAATCCTTGGGCTATGCCAAAACGTTTCAAGCTAAGATCTGATAAAATTATATACGCCTTTGCCCTCTGCGACTAGAACGGTGTCTTGAAAGGCTTTCATTTTAGTCACCATAATACGATTACCCATACGCACAAGTTTACCTTCAACTGTGAGCGGTTTTGCTTTGGCGCCACGCAGATAATCTATGCGTAAATCAATGGTCGCAAGACTGTCATCTGGTGTTTTAAAATTGGCAACACCAATAGCCCCGCCAACGGAGTCCATTATGGTGGCAATAATGCCTCCGTGCCAACGGTTTTTACGTATGTCGCCAACAAAATCACTTCGATAGGGAACTTCGACTCTGATAAAATCTTGCTCTAGCGTTGTTACTTTTAAGCCTAGAAATTTATGAATAGGTATCTCTTCTTCGGCCAACTTGATCAGTCGCTCTTTGGTTATCGCATCCATATTCTAAAAATACTATTTTTCGCCTCTGGCGGGATAATCATTCTCTAAGATAAAGTCAATAGCTTTAATCAAGGAAGGTAAATAAGGTCTTCCCCAAGGATTGCTGGTGATTGAGGAATAGTAAATTTTATGTTCGCTATCAATTAAAAACAAACCGGGTTCACTAAACAACTCAGGCTCGCCTTCTTTAATGCCTTCGCTTAAATATAAGCCCCATTGTTTGGCGGTTGCTTCAGGTAAATCATAGCCTAAAGTCAGCGCATCAAGTTCCCACTTTTGGCGGGAAAGTCTGGCGCGCTCTTCAGCATCCATACTAACTGCAGCTACTTCCACTCCACGTTCTTTGAAGTCAGGTAGCAAGTTTTGTAATTCTTGTAGATACTTTTTACAAATTGGGCAATGTAGGCCGCGGTAAAATACTACCAACGTAAAATTTTTAGGCTGTTGCCCTTTTAAATTCCACGAATTGGCTCCCAAAATTGGAAATTCTAATTCAGGTGCAAGTTGTTTTGGTGTGGGTCGATTCATAGTCTCTTTTTTAGATTAATAGATGTATCTCAAACTGCTAAAGCCGTGACTTTAGAAATGCCTCAGCTCTAAATTGGCAAAATTACTAGCCCAAATCAGCTAAGCAAAGAACATTTGGTATTAACTACCTTGTTTTATTCTTTCGGCTAAAGCAGCAGATACTTTTCTAAATCTTTAGCCGTAAAAGAGCGCTTGAACTTACTTTTCATTTAAAATAGGATAGCTTTTTCCGAAATCGTTAGCAAAGTACTTTTATTAGTATATTTAAGTATAAAATATACACTTATGAAAATAGTACTACTATCGCTCTTAACACTTATTGCTTTTAATTCGGTAAGCAACGCTCAAGAAGTACAAACCAACGAAAACGGTGAGCCTCCTTTTGAGCCCAATAATCCTTATGTTCACGACCCGGTAATGGCGAAAGATGGTGATACGTATTATGTTTTTGGAACAGGAGTTGGTATTTCGGTGATGTCTTCTAAAGATTTAAAAACCTGGAAAAAGGAAGCGCCTATATTTAGTGAAGTTCCTGAATGGACTAAAGAAGCTTTACCGGGATTTAGCAATCATATTTGGGCTCCAGATATTATTTTTTATCAAGGCAGATACCACATTTTTTATTCCTGTAATGCCAAGCCCGGCAAACCTCACGCTGCTATAGGCCACGCTTCTACTCCAACTTTAGATCCAGAAAGTTCCGATTTTAAATGGACAGACCACGGGAAAATCGTACAATCCGTAATGGGTCGCGACACTTGGCAAGCGATTGATGCAAATGCAATTATTGATGAGAGCGGCACTCCTTGGTTGGCCTTTGGATCGTTTTGGGACGGTATTAAACTTGTAAAATTAAAAGATGATATGAGTGCAATGGCTTGGCCTCAAGAGTGGCATAGTTTAGCCAGAAGGCCTAGTACCCAACAACCTTATGAGTACGAATTGACCGATAGTCAGATAGAAGCTGCATTTTTATATAAACATAATGACTATTATTACCTTTTTGTTTCTCTAGATATGTGTTGCCGCGGCATAAACAGTGATTATAAAATAGCAGTAGGCCGTTCAAAAGAACTTGCCGGTCCATATATTGATCGTGCGGGGTTTACTATGCTCGATGGCAACTGTACCGTGATTGCCGTAGGCGATGGAAAACAGTTTGCTGCGCTCGGTCACAATTCCGTTTATGAGATCGATGGTAAAGATTACTTGTTTGCACACGGGTATTCTATACCTGACGACGGAGAATCAAAACTCATTATTACTCCTATTCATTGGGATAATGACGACTGGCCGATAATTGATATTAATGAGCGAATAGCAAAATAATCATTAAAATTTTCAGATAAGAAATTGCCACCAATTCCAAAACAAGAAATAAATTTTTCGGCTACAACATTCAAAAAAATTAAAGAACAAAGTACGTACACTACGCAACTTGTTAACCTCGGTCTAAGTTGTATTGCATTTGCCTTACTCCTTTTCTTTATTGATTCTAATACAACACCAGTCAACCAAATAACTGTTTGGATAAGTATAATTGCTCTTACTGGAATGGTATTTTATACAATTTCTTATATCTATCAATTCTTTGATTATGAAAAAATAGAAACTTACGACCGAGGTTCAATTACGATTTTGGAAGAAGGGATTCTCATCAATCATAAGGTCCTTGTTAAGTATGCAGCTATTGAATATTTTAGTCTTCATATTGATGCTTATTATGAGCAAAGGATTAATATGGCAATGCGAACACCAATGGAACAAAAAAGTTTAGGCCTAAAGAATACGATTAGCTTTAAAACAGAAACCGGTAAACTCACGCGCTACTTTAAACTTGAAAATAAACTGCGTAAAGAACTTCTAGAACAAATCCTTTTAAACTTGGTAACCACTAACAGATTTTCGAGGTTAGATGCAAAAAGAGCTATTAAACTGATCCCGGTACGTTTCAGAACACATGGTAGGTATAAGGAATTTGTAATTCAACAAATTAAATCAGGTCGCATCAATTGCACAGAAGGCCTACTCCTACACGGTTATTCAAGTGATGCTGAAGCAAAAACGCTCCGGTCAAAATATTGCAATTAGATTATGCATATTTGTCTTTCTAAGACTCATTAAATGCAAGAACAAAATTACTCCCACAAAGGTTGGCAACGTATCCTACTCTTCATACTTCCTTATTTGTTTGTTGTAGGTCTTTTTCAATATGCGGGGTATTTGATCGCAGGCCTTGATATTACTGACCCTCAACCTACAAAGAGTATCAGTCATCAACTCATTATTAGAGTTTTTGATCTCGTTGGTACCCTATTGGTTTTATATTTTTTTATGACCTTTTTAGACAAAAAACCTTTTGTCGCGCTGGGATTTCAAACACACAAACGACAGCGCGAATTCTGGACGGGGATAGCCATTGGATTTCTGATTATGCTCACGGGGTATAGCATCTTGTATTTTTCTAGCGAAATAACGGTAATCGCAACAGATCTAGATGCTACAAAATTGATACAATCATTGGTGTTTTTCAGCATAATTGCTGTGGTTGAAGAAAGCATCTTCCGTGGTTACATCCTGCGTAATTTAATGCTCTCAATGCCTAAATATATTGCGTTGAGTGCTTCGGCTTTGGTTTTTGCTTTGATGCACGCCTTCAATCCTAACGTGAGCGGCTTTGCGCTTTTCAATATCTTTTTAGCGGGAATTCTCTTAGGCCTTTCGTATGTGCACACTAAAAATCTTTGGTTCCCGATCGCTTTGCATCTCAGCTGGAATCTTTTTCAATCGCTCTTCGGCTTTAACGTGAGCGGTCAAGGATTCTATTCCGTAGTAAAAATTCAGGTAGATCAGGCAAATGGGCTAAATGGAGGCGCTTTTGGTTTTGAAGGTTCGTATATTGCTGTCATTGCACAATTAATTACCATTGCTGCGATCGCGATATATTATAATTCAAAAAGAAAAACGGATGCCGTCACAACATCAACAACCCAATACTAAAAAACAAAAATCATTGCTTTTGCTAGCGGTCTCTTTTCTATTAGGCTATGCACTGTTTTCAAATTGGGATATGCTCAAACAGCTGCTTACCGGTTTTTAATACCGGCCGAAGCACTTACCGTCAGCAAAATGTACAATGTTATTTTGGCAAAAAGAATAACCGTATCTTTGCCGCTTATAACACTATATGACATTTAAAGATTTAGGTCTTATTGACCCCATCCTTAAGGCATTGACTGACAAAGGATATACCCACCCTACCCCAATTCAACAGCAAGCGATACCCATACTTTTAAAAGGAAAAGATCTTTTGGGTTCTGCGCAAACCGGTACCGGAAAAACCGCAGCTTTTACCATTCCTATCCTGCAACAGATCTACAACGGTATTGGTGCTAAAAAAGGGGGACGAAAGCTCAAAGCGCTTATCGTTACACCTACACGTGAACTCGCCATACAAATTGATGATAACGTCACCGAGTACAGCAAATACACGGGGATTAAAAGTACCGTGATTTTTGGGGGTGTTAAACAAGCCTCGCAAGTTTTGGCTATGCGTAAAGGCGTTGACGTGCTCACTGCTACTCCCGGTCGCTTATTAGATTTAGTAAAACAAGGGTTTATAGATCTGGGAAGCATTGAATATCTGGTGCTTGATGAGGCAGACCAGATGCTAGATATGGGATTTATTCACGACATTAAAAAAATTCTGAAGCTTGTACCGCACAAACGTCAATCTTTGTTCTTATCGGCAACAATGCCCAGAGAAATCGTTGATCTTTCAAAACTAATTCTGGGCGATTTTGAAAAAGTTACCATCGCTCCGGAAAAACCCACTGCAGAACGTGTAGATCAGGCGGTATATTTTGTGGGAAAACGTAATAAAGCTAATCTGCTAAAATTTATTATTGAAACCGAAAAACCTCAGTCGCTGTTGGTTTTTTCGCGTACCAAGCACGGTGCCAATAAAATCGTTAAAGTTCTAGATAAGGCCGGAATTCAATCAGCTGCGATTCACGGAAATAAATCACAAGGGGCGCGACAAAAAGCATTGAATGATTTTAAAGATGGAAAATTGCACGTTCTCGTCGCTACTGATATCGCTGCTCGCGGAATTGATGTTTCTGAGCTCGAGCTCGTTATTCAATATGATCTGCCTAATGTGCCCGAAACTTATGTACACCGCATTGGTCGTACCGGAAGAGCTAAAGCCAGCGGAATTGCAATTTCGTTCTGCGCAACTGATGAGCGCCCATATTTAAAGGATATTGAAAAACTCATCAAACAAAAAGTGCACGTGGTAACAGAGCATCCGTTTTTAAGCAATGAAGCTTCTGAAGCAGGCCAGATGAAAGGTGGTGATGCGCCAGAGCAGCCTAAACGCAACAATCGTAACCGTTCTAGAAACCGCAACAAACCTAAAGGTCAGAACAACAACGGACCAAAAAAGCAGACTGCCCGAAAACCTAACAAACGTTTTGGCAGCAAGCCAAAGACTGAATAAACGAGCGCAGAAAATGCCACGCGATTGACAGTATCAATGAAATCCGTTTTAGTAATTCTAGAACGGATTTTTTATTCGATCTACTTTTAGACCTTCAGCAAAAACAACTTTAGATTTCTAACTTTTCCTTTAAATTCTAACGATTATTTAACAGCAAGTGCATCGCATTCTTGGCTATCTTTAATCGTAAATTAATTGATTATTTATTATGAAAAAATACCTTGTATTTAGCTTTTTAGCTACAATACTTTTTACCGCCTGCGATGATACCCGTAAAGCAATGCACGATGAATACTTAGAATTTGTAATGCATACAGACAGTCTTGAAACCGTGCACGAAGCTATGGTTGTATCTCACGAAGCTGTAAAAGCAGATACACGTACGCTGGCGCAAAAACTTAAAGATGTTGAGGCCACAGACTCTATCGCAATGACTGATGTACAGGAACATCAAATGCAATTGAAAGCGCAAGCGACCAGCCTCGCTAAACTCAAAAAATTGATTGAAAGCCACGCCGATGTAAAGGGTTACTTTATGTCAGACAGCATTTCGGTGGAGCAAATGGAGCAACAACTATTGGATATGGAAGCCAATAACGAAGAGATCGCTGCTCGTTTAAACCAGATCAAAACCGAATTACAAAAAATTGAAGCAGAGCAAGAGATCCTAAAAAATCAGGATTCTGAAGAATAACAAATTATAACACCTGTATTTTTCGATTTTCTAAAAAATAACTGGCAATAACTACAAGTCCGTTGAAATTGTTTTTAACGGACTTTTTTATGGCGCAACAGCCACTTTTCAGCATTAAAAAAGAGGAGTTTTTAGTAACTTCAAAGATTTAATCATTCCACATCAATAGAATTTCAATTCATGCTGAAAAACATTTTCACGCTACTAAGTATTAGCATTTTAAGCCTCTCACAGGTTTTTAGTCAAGAAGACAACAAAGACCCTAAAGCCTGGACTCCAGAAGATATTGTTTACACTGAGTCTATGCGCTCGCCTGTTTTTTCGCCAGACGGTACTATGGTCGTCTGGAGCAAAAGCAAAGCGGTAAAGAAAAAAGACCGTTTTGTTGCTGATCTTTATTTGACGCGTCTAAATATCAAAGAAGACGACTCCTTTCTCACTACCCAACTTACCTACGGTGACGATAGCGATTATAGCTATACATTCTCTAAAGATGGAAAATCACTATATTTTTTGAGTTCGCGAGACAAAGGCAAAAAACTTTGGAAACTTAGCCTTTACGGAGGCGAAGCCGAAGAAATCCACGAGTTTGACAACGGGATCTCGAGCATTCAGCTTAAAGATGAAAACACCTTGTTCTTCACTGCTAAAAACGGAAAAACATTATACGATCTCGAAGCAGAAGAAAAAGAAGATGATGTTCAGATCATTGAAGATTCGCTGCACTGGCAGCCAAGTCACATTTATGCATTTGATCTTAAAGAAGACCAAATTACCAGAATCACCGATAATGAAAAACCCATACGCAGCTACCAACTTTCACACGATGGCCATTGGTTATATTATACCATCACACGCAGTTTAAGCTACGGCGCAGATGCACAGAAAGATCCGTACAGCTATCTTGTGAACCTTAAAACAGGCGCCAAAAAGCAGATCTTACAAGACTTTGAATTCCCTATTTATGACATACAATTCACGGCTGACGATAGCGGTTTTTATTTCGGTACCGGCTTTTCTTCAGATCCGGAATGGAATGGCGCCGGGATCACCGAACTGTATTATTACGATTTGGCTTCGGCAAAAGCGACCAAAGTTGATCTTGATTGGGAACTTGGTGTAGGTGGCGGCTATACCGTGGCAGGGAATGACGTGATCGTTTCATTAGCCAATAAAGCCACAATGAAGCTTGCCTATTACACCAAAAAAGGAACGAGCTGGTCACGCTCTGAAATGGATTTTGATGACAAAAATGAGCACGTAAGTCTCAATGCAATTGCAGACGATGCTTCTAAGATCATATACTCCTACTCTACCGCTTCAAAACTTCCGCAGTACCTGATCGCAGATCTTAAAAAAGCTAAAGTTAGCAACGAAGAAACGTTCATCAAGCTGAACAAAAAACTTGAAAAAAAGTATATGCCTAAAAGCGAAATTATGACGTGGACGGGTTACAACGGTGATGAAGTAACCGGGATCTTATACTACCCTAACAATTATGAGGAAGGAAAAAAATATCCCTTGATGCTCAATATTCACGGCGGCCCATCAAGTCAAGATACCGATGAATGGTCGGGCAGCTGGGCGTATTACCCTTCGATTTTAACGCAAAAAAATATGTTTGTATTGATGCCCAACTATCACGGTTCAACCAATCACGGACTAGAATATACCGAAGCGATAAAGGGCAATTATTACGAACCTGAATTAGAAGACATCACTAAAGGGATCGACAAACTTGTTTCCGAAGGTAAAGTAGATCGGGATCAAATGGGAACTATGGGTTGGTCTAACGGTGCGATCATCACAACGATGCTTACAGTCAAATATCCTGATATGTTTAAAGTTGCTGCGCCGGGCGCCGGCGATGTGAATTGGACGTCTGATTTTGGTACTTGCCAGTTTGGGGTGAGTTTTGACCAAAGTTATTTTGGCGGTGCGCCTTGGGATGATACCAACGGCAAAAACTACAATGAGAATTACCTCATCAAATCGCCGCTTTTTGAGATTGAAAAGATTAAAACGCCGACTATCATTTTCCACGGAAGTGAAGACCGCGCGGTGCCACGTGATCAGGGGTGGGAATATTACCGCGGCTTACAGCAAGTAGGCAAAACGCCGGTGAAATTTTTATGGTTTCCCGGGCAGCCTCACGGCTTAGGAAAGATCACGCACCAGCTGCGTAAAATGAAAGAAGAAATCGCGTGGATTGATACCTACCTATTTGATAAAAAACCTACAAATAACGAAGCATTCAAAGAAGATAGTCCGCTGGCGGAAATATTTAAACTTGAAGAAGCGCAACAAGAAAACGGACTGTATGGAGTTTTAAATAAAGGAATGCTGATTCCGGAGACGGTTTCAGTTAAAGAGGATTCCATCAGTTTAGGGCGTTTTGAAATTACTAATGCACAGTTTAAGGTATTCAAAGAAGCTTTCTCTTTTGATACCGGAAAAGACAATTATCCGGCCGTGGTTACCAAAACCGAAGCCGAAAATTACGTGGCTTGGCTTTCTCAACAAACCGGAACCACCTATCGCTTACCCAATGCTAAAGAAGCTGAAAAACTTCAGCAAAAAGCAGCAAAAAGTTCTAAAGGTCAAAACAACCTGAATACTTGGGCGGGATACGACCTCACCGCAGATGATGCTGACCTATTACTTCAAAAAGTCAACAGCTTAAACTATTCCCTTTTAAAGCCGGTAGGTTCTAATAAAAGTGTAAAAGTTGGCGATGTAACAATCTATGATCTGGGAGGAAATGTCGCAGAGTACAGTACCACAGGAACTTACGATTACAGTGCCTATGATTTTGCTGATCCGTATGATCAGAAACCGGTAAAGAGTGAGCACGTAGGCTTTCGAGTAGTAAAAGAATAAATAAAACGCAGTTATAAGGCATTCGTTAGAATCAACTATTAAATGTTAGGCAAGCCAAAGGGTTTGATATCCTTTGGCGACGCCAATAAATTTTATCAATCAAATCATGAAAATCACAAAGTACTTTTTAAACTTCATTGTTGGGACAGTTTCAGTCACGGCGGTGGCACAGATCAATCAGACAGATACCCGATTAATGAGCGAACCGGCCATTAGCGATAGCCATATCGCATTTATCTATGCCGAAGATCTTTGGGTTGCTAATCGTAATGGATCTCAACCAAGACGCCTGACCATCGACGAAGGCGTAGAATCTAATCCTATTTTTTCACCAGACGGTAAAACAATTGCTTTCAGTGCAGAATATGATGGCAATATGGATATTTTCAGCGTGCCGGTTACCGGTGGTGTCCCTACTCGATTAACCTATCATCCGTATCCGGATATCGCTAGGGATTTTACACCTGACGGAAAAAAGGTTGTTTTTGCCTCGCAGCGTACCTTATTTACCAATCGCTATACTTCGCTGTTTACAGTGGCTCTAGATGGTGGTCCGGTTTCAGAATTAGAGATTCCTAACGCATATTGGGCAAGCTATTCTGATGATGGAAAGTACATCGCATATACGCCAATTCCTGATCGTTTCAACCAATGGAAGCACTACCGCGGCGGAACGCAAACCCGCATTTATATCTACGATACTGCAACGCAAGAGGTGGTAGAAATCCCAAAACCGGCAGCAGGAAGCAACGATGCGCAACCGGAGTTTGTTGGGAATACTGTTTATTTTAGAAGCGATCGTGATGGAGAATTCAACCTCTACGCTTATGATGTGGCTTCAAAACAAGTGAGTAAGTTGACCGACTTTCAAGATTTTGGTCTGGAAGATTTAGAAGCAAGTAGCGATGGAACGTTGATTTTAGAGCAAGCCGGATACTTGCACAATTTTAATTCTTCCACCCAAAAAATCACCAAGCTCAAAATAGGAATAGCAACCGATTTATTAGAGCTACGTCCGCGTTTTGTAAGCGGTAATTATTATGTGCGTAGCGGTGGTATTTCGCCTTCCGGAGCGCGTGTGGTGGCCGATTTTAGAGGAGAAATTGTAACGCTTCCTTCAGAAAAGGGAGATATGGTTAATCTTACTCAAACTCCCGGAGTTCACGAGACCTTTCCTAAATGGTCGCCGGATAGCAAGCATATTGCTTATTTTTCTGATGCCAGCGGCGAGTATGCGCTGCATATAAAAGATCAAAACAGCACCGATGCTGCCAAAGCGATCGCCCTTGAAGGAACCGGATTTTATGCGCACTTGCACTGGTCTCCAGATAGTGAAAAAATCGCTTACGTAGATAATGGTAGAAACTTATACATCACCACGATTGCGACTGGTAAAACCCAAAAAATAGCTCAAGATGTATTGTATCAGCCGGGCGATTACCGGGATTTATTCGGAAGCTGGTCTGCTGATGGAAATTGGCTCGCTTACACCTTAATCACCAATACCAACTTTGAACAGGCGTATGTGTATTCGCTTAGCGAAAACAAGTCTTATCCCATTTCAGACGGCTTATCTAACGTAACCGAACCTACCTTTGACCCTAGCGGAAAGTACCTCTACCTCACTGCTTCTACCGATGCCGGCCCTGTGGTGAACTGGTTTGATCAGTCTAATCAAGATATGACCTCATCAAATGCTTTGTATTTAATAACGCTTCAAAAAGAGGTGAAATCGCCTTTTGCCAAAGAAAATGATGTTGAAAAAATCGCCGAAGCTGAAGAAGAACAAAAGGAAGATAAAAAAGAGGAAAGTGTGCCGACTTTAAAAATTGATTGGGACGGTATTATGGATCGTATGGTTTCGGTACCGGTAGGCACAGGCAATTTTATGTCGCTTGCTGCTCCTAAAGAAGGAATGCTGTACTACATTTCTTATCCTTCCTATGATGCTCCTGCGATGTTGCATCTGTACAATTTAGGCGAACAAAAAGACGAAGAACTTTTTGAGGTAGATTCCTTTGAGATTTCAGCGAGCGGAGAGAAAATGATGTATTACAGTAATGGAAGCTGGTTTGTTTCTGACACCGGAAAAAAATCAGATCAAGGTCCGTTGGCTTTTGATGCGATCAAGGTTAAGATCGACCCTAAACAAGAATGGGAAAACATATTTAATGAAGCCTGGCGCGTGAATCGCGATTACTTCTATGACCCGGGAATGCACGGCGTAGACTGGGATGCGATGAAAGAAAAATACAGCGTATTCCTTCCTGATGTTCCTTCAAAAAGCGACCTCTACCGCGTGATGAGTTGGATGTTTGCCGAGCTTTCAGTTGGGCATCATCGTTTTGACTACCGAGGTGATTCTCGTGTAGAAAAAGAAAACATCAACGGTGGTTTACTAGGTGCTGATTTTGAGATCAAAAACAACCGTTACCAGATCACTAAAATCTACGGTGGACTCAATTGGAATCCAGATCTGCGTTCTCCACTTACCGAACCCGGTGTAAATGCTAGCGAAGGCGATTATATCATCAAGGTAAACGGAAAAGAAGTATCCGGCGAAGACAATCTCTACCGCTTTTTTGAAAATAAAGCCGGAGATATTGTGACCCTTACCTTGTCTAGCAATGCCAATGGAAGCAATGCACATGACGAAGAAGTAACCACGATCGCTTCAGAACGTGCGTTACGCAATCGCGATTGGGTAGAAGGCAACATTAAGAAAGTGAACGAAGCCACAGACGGCCAGGTAGCTTATGTCTATGTACCGAATACCGCAACAGCAGGCCACGAGTATTTTAAACGCTACTTCTATCCGCAGGCAGATAAAAAAGCGATTATTGTTGACGAGCGCTTTAATGGTGGTGGTCAACTGGCAGATTATGTCATCGACCTGTTAAATAAGCCGATGCAGAGTTATTGGAATTTCAGATATGGTAAGGATATGAAAGCACCTAGCGCTTCTATTCAGGGACCCAAAGTGATGGTTATTGATGAAACAGCAGGTTCGGGAGGAGATTATTTGCCCTATTTATTCCGAAGAAATAAACTAGGAACGCTGGTAGGAAAACGTACCTGGGGCGGACTCGTGGGCGTTTTAGGCTATCCTGAATTCATCGATGGCGGTTATGTGACTGCGCCTAACGTGGCCTTTTACAATGAAGAAGGCTTCGGAATTGAAAATGTAGGCACACCACCAGATGTTGAAGTGGAGCAAACTCCAAAAGACGTGATCGCCGGTAAAGATCCACAGTTAGAAAAAGCGATCGAGATCATCTTGCAGCAGCTTGATGAAAATCCGCCGAAGTCGCTTACTACTCCGGAATATCCCGATAAGACCAAAAATTAAATTCATCTCGGGTGTTCTTGTTCAAGTAAAATAGCCAAGTTGATTACTACAACTTTGGACGGCAACAACAAAAGCACCCGTTTTTATAGCTATGAAAAACCTATATCAAACTGTCATTTTACTGTTTACAAGTCTTTATTGCTTTTCGCAAACCACTTACGAAGCCGAAATTCTTCAGTTTCAAAAAGACTTAAATGCTGAATATAAAAATCCGGAAGAGTCGCCCTTAACTCCGCAAGAGCAAAAAGAATTTAAAGGACATAGCTTCTATCCTATTGATTCGACTTATAGGGTTGTGGCACAATTTCACAAAATAGAAGATCCGGAAGAGATTCAATTTCCAACCTCATCGGGCGCGATCAAAACCTATGACACCTATGCCCTTGCTACTTTTGAACTGAAAGGGAATACCTATCATTTACCCATATATCAAAGTCACGCGCTCCGTAAAATGGAGGAGTACAAAGACTATCTCTTTTTACCCTTTACTGATTACACCAGCGGTGTGGAAACCTACGGCGCCGGGCGCTACATAGATCTTAGAATCCCCGAAGGCAATACGATTGTAATCGATTTCAACAAAGCATATAATCCCTTTTGTGCGTATAGTCCTAATTATTCGTGTCCCATTCCGCCGGAAGCCAATGATCTAAAACTAGAAGTAAAAGCAGGAATACGAGGGCCAGAAGGGCATTAGCTTACAATTCTTTAACCAAAACTACATTTAGGTAATACATTTTTTCAATACGATCTGGCGTAAGCAGGTATTGATTTTTCATTGTAATATCTACCGTTTTCCAGGTGTTCGCTACCGGGAAGATTTTCAGCTCTTCGTGCGTTCCTACCAGACTTAAGGGCAAATCAAAACCTTCAATACAGTTGACATAGCGGTATTTGATCTGGTTATTTTCAGCATCTACAAAAAGTTCTAAAGTTGGTACTTCCGTAGTAGTCAGATACTGCTCAAAAACTTTAGAATAATCAAAGCCGGCTTTACGCGAAATATACTCCTGTACCTCACTGCCATCAACAGTTTTGTTGTGAAAAGTCTGATTCAACCCGGCCAAAATGTTTCTAAATAATTGATCGTTATTGATGCTGTGCCGAATGCTGTGTAGCATATTTCCGCCTTTGGGGTACATATCACCACTTCCCTGAGCGTTCACGCCATACGCCGGAATAATAGGCGTTTTATTGCCGATCCCTTGGCGAATACCATAATTATATGCATTGGCAGCTTCGGGACCGTAGTTGTAATCTATAAACAGGGTCTCGCTATAATTGGTAAAGCTTTCGTGAACATACATATCTGCGAGGTCGTTTGTGGTGATGTTGTTGCCAAACCACTCGTGACCGCTTTCGTGAATGATGATAAAATCCCAAGTCAAGCCCAATCCGGTGCCTGAGCCGTCACGACCGCGATAGCCGCCGGCATAATGATTTCCGTAAGAAACCGCTGATTGATGTTCCATACCGGTATTGTCTACTTCTATCAGTTTGTAACCATCCTCATAAAACGGATACGGCCCAAACCAATACTCAAATGCATTCAGCATATTATGCACTTCCTTAGGCATATACTCTTTGGCTTTTTCCAGGTTATATTCCAGTACCCAATAATTGAGATCAAGATCGCCTTTTACACCCGGATACACCTCTTTAAAATTCTCGTAATGCCCAATATATGGAATGATCGTATAATTACTTATCGGGTTTTCAACGCCCCATTTATAACTCGTGGTACCATCTTGATGTTTGGTTTTATCGAGTAAACGACCGTTAGCCACGGCGGTCAACGCATCAGGTACACGCATCGTTAACGAAGCGCCACGATCGGGTTCGTCGCTTTGATGATCTTTATTGGGATACCAGATAGAAGCCCCCAAACCTTGACAGGTGACGGTCATCAATGGTCGGTCTTTTGCATCTTTTGAAAACGACCAGCCGCCATCCCAAGGAGGTCGTACCGCTACGTGCGGATTTCCACTGAAAAAAATCTTTACGGTATGCTCAGAATCTAATTCCTGCGGAAGCGTATTGACCCAATACACATTGCCTTCTCTTTTAAA
Organism: Leeuwenhoekiella palythoae; assembly: GCF_020310025.1. Classification (GTDB taxonomy): domain Bacteria; phylum Bacteroidota; class Bacteroidia; order Flavobacteriales; family Flavobacteriaceae; genus Leeuwenhoekiella; species Leeuwenhoekiella palythoae. The sequence goes on along the minus strand of NZ_CP084318.1, from coordinate 3,137,940 downwards.
ATGCAGTTCGGTTGCATCGTCAAAAAGAATGCGATCGATCACCAGCGGTTCCTGTAAATCGATCTGCATCACATCAGGATGTTTTTCCTGAACCACTTTATAAGTAATTTGATTTGCCCCGGAAGTAAACTGCTTGTCATAATCGGGTTGCACCTCAATATCGTAGCGCATCACATCCCACCACGCCCGTTGTGGAGTAATGCTTCCGCGTAAACTATCGGCTCTTGTAAATTCTTGTGCAGCAACAGAAAGACTCAATATAAGTCCCAAGATTGTCGGCAAAATGACTTTTCTGTTCAATGTTTAATGTTTTAGGGTAAGTGTGATCGGTTTTGCTTGAAGCGGAATTTTATATGCACCGCGCACCTTCTCATAATCTAGTGTATATTCCTCCGGAAGGTTTATATAGGCAAACGGAGTAATTTCGGTTTTAGGCGCTAGTGTAAGTTGAACCTCTTTCGTTTTCTTATCAAAGGTAATTTGCTGAACCGCTCCAGCATCTAAAGTGATCCACAAAGCTAAAGGCTGAACAAACACAGCATTTTTGGCAGCGGTCGTTAATTGCATCGTAATCGAATTCTTTTCTTCAGTAAGATTTCCGCCGAAGGCCAAATAGCCCAATTCTGCATCTTCAACCAAATACGCCGAAGAATTGATCGCGTAGCCATAGAAATTAGAACCATAATCGCCCGACAGGTAATCGATCTCCAGCGTTGAAGGCCAACTGTGAAAAGCTGCCGCTCCAAAACCATCTTCCGTTATATTAGAAACCGCACCCAGCAAGCCGCCGTAGCCAACTTTTAACAAATGTAAATCCTCAGGATTTTCCCGATAATTGTCCAAAACAGGAATTGCGTTAAGTCCGGAACCGTAATGATGAATCTGCCGTTCTACACGCGATAGTTTACCACCATAAAGAAAATCCCAATAACGGCGGGCATTTCCATTATAAGCCCAGTGCGGCATTGTAGGCATATAGGCTAAAATTGCGCTCAAAGTCACCGCTGCTTTGGCGTCATATCCAAAATAATCAGACCACATATATACCTCTTCCTGACCGGTAGAATCCCACGGCATCTCGCTACCAAAAGGATACGCCAGCGACTCCCAATGGTCGGCACGTTTTTTCATTTCGGCTTCAAGTTTGGTAGCTTCTTCTGTGAGTTGCTCGCGTTTTAAATCCTCGAGTACGTGCAGAAAAATACTTCCTTCCATCTGACCAAACTGCGCATAATAGGGTGCCTGAGTAGTCATCGCAAGTGTGGTTTGGTACGCTTGCTCCAGATACCATTTCCAGTCTTTTTGCGTGACCAGATTATCGTGATAGCGTGACAAGCGGTAGAGCGTCCAATACGCAGCAACCACGTGCGGATAGTTGTACGATCTGCCGGGGTCCGCTGCTCCTTCTTTATTCCAGGCCGCCCAGGTATTCCAATTTATCGTGTCGTTATACGTGCCTGCCGGAAATTCTTCCGGTTCATAATACAACACACTTTTACGCACGCCGTATTTATGTTCGCCTTCAGCATTTTGTAACACGCCCCAAACGGTTTGATTTACAAAATCTTCCAGTTTTGAGACCTGTTCCTGATCGGGCTGAAGGTATTGTTTCATCATTCCGCCTAACCAGCTTCCGGCGCCACCTTCATCGCTCAAACCGGCGATCCAAACCCTTCCGTCTTGCGTTACCTGACGCTTATTCTGATAATCATATGAAATCAAAGAAGGTGCTCTGTTGAACGGATCTTCATCGTCATCAAACCACTGTTTGTCAAAAAGGAAATTCCCAAAATCGGCTACCAGTTCACTTTCCGGCTTAATAACTTTATAATTGATGCTTTGCGTTTTTCCATTCGTATACTTGATTTCAACTCGGGCTCTTCCCCACTGATTTCCCGTAACAGTGTACACATCATAAGTATTCTTAGCTGCATCTTTCTCAACCGAAAGCGCACCTTCAGGAGTCACTTTAATACTGCTTACGTCAGAATTGTACTTTAAAAATAATTTTCCTTGTACATCCTGCGGAAGCACATATCCCGGAACACCAACAGCCACCGGCATATCTTTTTCCGTCAGTTGTTGCTGTACTTTTTTGATTTCCGGAGCGAGTGTTAATCGTATAGAAAATGTTTTGAGTTCGCCTGGTTTTAAGAAACTTGACGTTGGCGTATTCCATTGCTCTACGCCTTCCCATTCTTCTAAAGCATAAGCCTTGCTAGTGGCCATCCACTCGTGAAAACCTTCAAACACAATACTGCGGGGCGAAGGATCGTCAAGCAACGGGCGATAGGCTTCAAATGGCATATTATTCTCAGGAAGAACAAGTAAAGTTTTGCCTTTTCCGTCTAAGCGTTTTACTTCAAGATAGCCTGCATCGAGCCCGATATATGGATCAAAAAATACATTTTTAGCGTGCGCTTCTTCCAGCGAATTTCCTTCTAAAATATTATTGAAGATCATCGGGATCCCCAGCGCGCCCAACTCGATCGGTTGATCGGTTTTATTCTGAAAATCAAAAGCCAAAATCAAGTCGCCGTCGGCTTCCGCATAATACCGTGTAATACTAAGCGGAAGCTCTTCCGGCAACGTATTGGCTAAATTTGCAGCAGCCAAAGCGCCTTCTTTAGCTATCGCTTCCACAGGTTTTCTGGCAGTCGCGGTTGAGACCGTATTCCATTCATTTGAACCTTCTAGGCGGTATCTAAAATTGATATCTCCTAAATGGTAGAGTCCGTTGCCGGCTCTGATCTCCAAGCGGTCTCCGGGAGTAAAATCAAATTCAGGATCTGATTTTGGAGCCAAGGAAGCCACCGTTTGTGAAGCCTTGACCAACTTCAGTATAAATTGATCGGTTTCTAAGGTTTCAAAGCCCGATTCTAAGCCGAAAGTCGCTTCTCGCTCTTTCACCTTATCCCAATATTCCTGGGCTTGTACTCCGGCGGCAATGCCCATAAAAAGAAGGACAAAAAACCTTAATGCATTTTTATATGTGTTCATATACGCTGATTTCTAGTTTAGTTTGAATTTATAGATTCCTGCCGACTCCTTAGCGACCTGTAAGCTGTTATGCTCCAACTCAAAAGAAGTTTCTTCGAGGTAAATACTGTTTTTGTGCATCACATCATTATACACCATATCGTTGGCTCCTGTGATCACAAAAGCTTTTCCTTGCGCTGGAATGTTCTCTGTAATAAAGTCAAGCGCCAGTTGATACTCCTGATGCGTAGCATTGATAACCGAAAGCGTTAAATAGTTTCCATCTTCGGTTAGCGTCGCCGCGACATCTAAAGGCTCGGGAGCACCCGAAACCGCAACAGGAATTGTCCCAAATTCTTTTCGATACACTTTTAAAACCAATCCCGTTCCTTCAAGCCAGCTGTCGGTGGGTGTTGTTTTTATCGCTCCGATCACATTCACTGTTTGCGCATAATTGGCCATATAGTACATCTCAGACTGGCGTGAGAACTCATTCAATCCTGCAGCAATTCCTAAGGCATCACGCAAGAAATAACGCGTACCCAATAATCCAAACTCGTGCGGACCGTACCAATAATTCCATTCGTCAAGCGCAATTTTTATATTTCGATCTGCAATCTCCGGAATTTCCCGACGCGCCCGACGGTGCTCTTCTGCAATTGCTCTGATTGCATCCGGCATTTGTTTAACGTGCGTAAGCAAACCGCCTGCGTGCCAATCTTGACGGTAAAAATGCTCGCTGATGTAAGTCATGTTTTCAGCAGTATTTTGATACATCATATCATTCCATTCCCCGGGATAACCCACAGCGATAAGCTCTATATCTGGATCTACTGCCCACATGGCTTCGGCTACTTTATTGTGCTTTTTTACATACTCTTCGATTGGCATATGGCCTAATTGCCAGTCGCCAAACATCTCATTTCCTACCGCCCAAAGTTGAACATCATACGGCTCAGGATGACCATTTGCCGCTCGGCGTTTTCCCATAGGCGTAGTTGCAGCACCGTTAAAATATTCCACTTCATTTGCAGCCAATGCTGCATCACCTAAGCCGGTGTTCACAGCAATATTGGCTTCGGCATCTAGAATTTCGCAGAGTTGCATAAACTCGTGAATTCCCACATCGTTATATTCTAAACCATTCCAAGCGCGCTCATATCGGGTAGGGCGTGCATCGGGATTACCAATACCATCTTTCCAATCATAACCCGAGACAAAATTTCCACCGGGCCAGCGGTAAATTGGAGAATCTAATTCTTTCAACAAGGCGATCACATCCGGGCGAAAACCTTCAATATTATCTTCCGGCATTAAGGAAATTGCAGCGAGCGTGACCGTACCCTTTCCTTCAAAAGAGATCTCTAGACTTGCTATACTTGCTGAATTCTCCCCTGTATGCAATTCAAATTCTTTGGTAATAAATGCTTCCGATCCCGAAATACTGAAACCAACCGTATTTTTAGAATTGAGCGCCTCCAAACCAATACTGACCTCTTTAAAAGATCCTTTAGTTTTGTAAACAATTCGGCCTACATAATTCGTATTCGGTTTGACAGCGATTGAGTCTTGTTTCAAGAAAATTTGATTCTCATCCAATTTAAAAACAGGCAATGCCTGTTCTGAGAAGCCATTTTTTGGATCTAAAGTTATCGCTGTACTGTCTACTGAAACTTCCCAAGGCGAAGCTGAAGTACCGGGTTTATGATAAAATTTACGGTCGGTAAGCATTTCTGCCCAAAGTCCGCCGTATAGAGATTTTCCCATATGCTCAATAAACTGCCCGTAGATGTACGGCGACATCGGCTCTTTTTGCGCTTCCAGATCGATGCTCACTTTAGGCTCAAGGGTTTGCGACGAAAGTTCTTCAACCGTAATGTCTTTAAAATAGACGGTTCCGGAAGCAGGCGCATTTTTCCCTAATAGACATTCTATAATAAAACTGTCGTCTCCTTCTGTATTAAATGTCATTTCGACCGGTGTCCATGCTGTGGTTCCTGTGAATACTGTATCGGCTCTTGAAGAAAACTTACCTAAACCGAATCCCGCTCCGGCATTGGATTTTTCAGTCGAAATATCCTCTGTTTTTATAAATCCGCTAACCTTATATTGAGCATAGGGCTTTACGTTTACTTTCTTAAAAATACGTCCAGTTTGAAGGCTGTCGTGCGTGATCACTAACACTTTAGCATCGGTATCCTTAAGAATACTGTCTGAATAATTCGCTTGATTGCTCCAGTATTCTGTTTCCCATCCGGCATCTTTAAATGCAAGGTCTTTATCTGGCGATAAGAGCACCGTAGATGGTTGTTTTTCGGTTGGAGCGCAACCAGAAACCAACACAAACAGAATACTTATAAAATTGATTTTATATACAGCGTGAAGCGATTTAGTCGTGAAATTCATACCCGGAAGAAGTCTTATAATAACAGAAAAAAGGTCTGACTAAAATAAATGTAATTCATCAAGACCTTATTTGTTAAAGTTAGCGAAAGATAATAGCATATTAACTGAAATACAGTTTTTACTATACCGTTATAGTTAATCAAGTACTAATACTGATGAAATATCGCCCAAATAAAACGTTTTATGCATTTCAAGTAGCATCCAAATGTTAAAGTCTCTTTTTTATGATGAATAAGTAACCTATGTTGATACTATATTATCCCTAAACTTGACATGAATCATTTTTTAATGCCAATTTTATAGCAAGCACAAACAAATAGTCACCCTTACCCCTATGAAAGTTCTTCCTTTTAAAATACCCAAGCCCGGTAAAGAAGCGCTTGTTTACCAAGAAGATCACGAACTCAAATTTTACGACAAACTTCACGAGCACGAGGAGATCCAAATCAGTTATATCGCAAAAGGTTCGGGAAATTTAATTCTTGGCGATACGATTAATGATTATCGGGAAGGCGATATTCTGGTCATTGGCGAACACGTTCCGCACGTATTTAGAAGCGATGATAACGCGATCGATAAATCTGTTATGTACACGCTGTTTTTCACCAAGAATTCCTTCGGAAAAGAGTTTTTCAAGCTTACTGAAATGTCAGGAATCGATAGTTTTTTTGATGAAGCCGAATACGGAATGAAGATCGAAACGAATACCGAATCTCTCATCAGAAAATTTTCTAAGTTGAAACATCAAAGCCGTATTGAACGTCTGGCTTCATTTCTTCAAATTCTTGACCTGATTCAGCAGTCAGATAAAACTCCACTTTCATCCTTTGTTTACCATAAAAAATACACAGATATCGAAGGAAAACGTATGAGTGATGTATATCAATACACGCTTGATCATTTTCAAGAAAATATTACGCTTGACACCATCGCAGAAATCGCCAATATGACCAAAAATGCGTTCTGTCGTTACTTTAAGCGGCGTACCAATAAGACGTTTTTACAGTTTTTGATCGAATTGCGTATCGAGCACGCGTGCAAACTTTTGTACAAAGAAAAAGAGCTTTCTGTAGCCGCTATTTCTGAACTGTGCGGGTTTCAGAACATAGCCAATTTCAACCGAAAGTTTAAAGAATTAAAGCATACTACACCGTCACAATACCGCCTGCACGTAGCTTAAGTGATCTTGAGCAATAGATTAGGATCAGGGCAATTATTCTTATAAAAATCCAGGTTTTTATGCGTGGAAACTCCGGGATAATCGCCTTTAAACTCTTGCATATCCTTTATGATTTGAAAGTGCAAGTGCGGCCCGTAATCGCCATTTTCTTCTGAGGTTCCCAGATGCGCAAAGGTTTGACCCGCCGAGATCTTCTGTCCCTCGGTCAAAGCAGATAAGGAGGCCCTAGACAAGTGACCATACAGTGTATAAAAATGGAAATCTTCAAAACGGTGTTCTAAAACAATACACGGACCGTAATCTCCATAGTTTGTGTTGTCTTTAAAACTATGAACGGTACCTGCTACCGGCGCCAAAATCGCTGTTCCGGCAGGAATCCAGACATCTAATCCCAGATGGATATTGCGCTTTAGTTCGGGATCATCATTATTAAAATAAAGGCTTCGGTCATAAATACTACGCTTTTCTAGATAACCGCCATATGCGACACGCCCACCGGTTTTTGCAAGAAATGTATTGATATAAAGCTGAATAGCTTCCGAAGAACTTATATCTACTTCTTGAAGGATTTCGTTAGTCGTAGAAAGATCCAAAAATCGGTAATCTGAAGCCGCATATGCCGCATCTACCACCGGTGTAAATTGGGCAGTACATTGTGCGATTCGGTTTAAAAAAAGCCTGTGTTCCATCGCGCCAAAAATACAATTCTCTATGCAGTCTAAAACAAAAAAGTCCGTTCTGGCAGGAACGGACTTTTTACAACAATTAAACTAAAAAACTCAATTAAGGACGATATCACTATATTTAGATGAAATCGCTATAATACTGTCTGTATTTCTTGATTTATAGAAGCCGTTAACCATACTGCTGTTGTAGCCTTCCATAACTTTAGCCTCGATCTTTCTCGGATAATTTAGACGACTGCGCACACCATTAAAATTAAAATGGAAAGGTGTTTCCGGCAGGTTGAGTACTACATCGCTGTTCTCTACACTAATGTTTAAGGTTTTAAAATTCTTACCCAATTTTGGGATAGAAAGTTCGCCAAAGCTTCCCGTAATCACCGCAGCATCTTCAAGTTCGTTAATCACAATACTGCTTGCTCTAGAATCTACATTGATGCTTTTTGCTTTATCAATCACACAGTTCTTAATATAATTGGCGCGTAACGTACCGTAATCCCAAGTAGTCACATCAACGGGACTGTACGCAACGTTGATCAAGGTTTTTTCACCAGAAATGGTATTCGCCATAAAATCTCCGTGTGCGAGCGTTACTCGAGCATTGGTAGCCTCAGAGATCTTCACGTTACCGTGGCGAACGTTAAGGTCTAGCTGTGCCGCTTTAGGCATATGCACGATAATTTTACGAGAAAATGTGCCTTTAGGCTTTACTGCGATAGCAGCCCCGGAAGGAGTCCCCGAATAGCTATAGGTCATTTGCGTGCTCACATTTCCGTTAGCGTCTGTAGTAACGGTTTTTTTAAGACTTCCGCCTTGTGCTTCGGCCATTTGCTCTAATTTCTTTGCAAAGTCATTACTCCAGCTTTGCATCGCTTTTTCAACATTTTGCCCTAAAGCCGCCATATCACTCTCAATAGCACGGCCAAAGGTAGCTCCCAAAGCCTCACTAGAACCGCCCAGTTGTTTACCAAAACGTTCTCCCCAAGCCTTCATATCTGCACTAAACTCATCGCCCCAATCTTCAATAGCACTACGCCACTGATCTACTTGAGAAACACTTACATTGGTTCCGTATTTTTTATTCATCGCGGCAACGTAGGCTTTCTTATCGCGATTAAAAGCAGCGCTGTCAAAACTCATATCTTTTCCAAAAGGTGATTTTGGCATCCCAAGCAGACTGCTTCCGGCAAGACCTTGCCCTGCAGCAACTCGCTTTTTATTATTCTGCTCCCATTTTTTCATTACCACATCAAAATCTTCTCCCAGATTCTGCTCAATCTTGCGCTTATACTGCTCTAAATATTTAGCCCCGTCACGTTTATACGCCTGGTAGTCAAATGAAACAGCATTCATCCCCTTGTAGAATTCAGCAGGAATCTGCATAGATGCAAACTGCTGCAAAATGGGTGAAACATTAGGTTGCTGCATCACCGGCTGAATCATTTGCTGCATAGATGCAGTGATCAAGTCATTGATGCCACGTACTTGGGTATCGCCTAAAGCTATACTGGCCGTTGAAGGCGCACCACTGCTAATGATACGTACAGCTTTACTATTGCCCTGAACGTTGACTTGCCAGCCTTTAAGCAGCTGATTGATCTCTTCTTTACTTAAATCTTCAGACTCAATAACAGCTTCGACTTCGACTTCATTTTTATTCCAATCTTCAAAAACAATGTCTGCGTATTGTGACTCTGTAAGGATGGCCACGTTCGCATTAGTAGCAAAGCGCTCATTGAGCTTGCTGTTTGTAGTTTGTGCGTTTGCCTGCGGAATAAAAACCAAAACCGCCAACAGCTTCGCATAACACTTCATAGTCCTCATCATCGATTTACAAGGTATTGGTTTGTATCTCATTATTTTGAGACACTTGTAGTTCGTTTAATTTCTCTTTCAACTTGTTCAATAAATCCAATCTAAACTGAAGGTTATCAATTAAAGATTGAATATTGTAATCGTTCACTCCTGTTTCTACCAGATCAGCATTAAGACGGTCATACTCTTGATTCAACTCTTCGAGCTGACCCATATAGGCATCAACGATGGCTTTGTTATCATCGGTGACGTTAAGTTGAGCCAATTCCATATGAATGGTTGCCAGATAACTATCTTCAATTTGCTTGTACTCTGGAGAGAAGTCGCTTAGCTGCACTTTTACCGGCTGCGTGGTTGCAAGCGAGTTAGCCTCTACAGTTTGCTCAGCCTGAGTGCCGGTACTCAACGGATTGTTTAGCAACAGCCCACTAATTGCGATCACCACCACCAAAACGGCTGCTATTTTCATCCAGAGATAAACTTCGGCTTTGGCTTTTGCCTCCTTCCCAAAGTGCGCATCCAGACGCGCATTAAATCGCGCTTCGTGCCCTCGTTTAAGCCCCTCATCAGGAATGCTCAAATCATTTTTAAACATTTCTCTAATATCCTGTGCCATGATATTTAGTTTTAAGTTTCTCCTGCAATTTTTTCTTTCCGCGGTGCACCAGCGTACGCGATGCAACCTCAGTTATTTCTAATATTTCTGATATTTCCTGGTGGTCGTATCCCTCTATTAAAAAGAGCATCACCGCATAGCGATACCGCTCTGGTAATTCTTCAATAGCTGCTTTGATTTGATCTAGCGTAATCCCATCATCTACAGACCAGTCATTATGCTCATCTACCGTACCCAATACTTGCTCATTAATGGCGACCAGCTCTAGTTTTTTAGCCTTCAGCATATCAATACTTTTATTGATCACGATACGCTTTAACCAAGCCCCAAAAGTCACCTCTCCGTTGTATTGATGCATTTTAGTAAACGCTTTTACAAAACCTTCCTGCATCGCTTCTTCGGCTTCAAAAGAATTCTTTAAAAACCTAAAAGCAACATAATACATGCCCTCGCTATACTTATTATAAAGTTGCATTTGCGCACGCCGGTCGTTTTGCTTACATCGTTCAAGTATTTCGGTAATTTGCAAAATGGTAAATGGTTAGTTGCTAATTCCTTTTCTAAAGACGAAGTTTTTTCGTCTGCGTTGCAAAATTGTGATTAAATATTTTAGATAAACTATAAGTGGCAGGTTATTTGATTTTAAAATAGAAAATAGAATAAATGAAGAAACTTTATCTTTTGGTACTGATACCGTTATTGGGAGTGTTTTCCTGTTCTCAAGAGGTAGAGCATTTTCATGAAGTTTCTGAAGATCTCGAAACCTTATATTTTCCAAGTGAAGATCGGTTTAAAGCCACTCAAACAGAAAAAGTAATAATCGATCTGAACGATTTCAAAACATACGCCGAATTAATCGCAGAAATGGACCAAAATGCGTGTAATGGAAAAGGCAATATTCTAAGTTTTACAGAAGAAAATACATTACTTAAAATTCTTGTTTTTAAAACCTGTGCTGAGAAAAGTTCATTCGCTTGCTTTGGGCACGTAGATCTATTTGATTTTCAAAATGATTCTTTAAGATCAAATTTTGAAACCAATATTTCTCCTCATTTATTTACTTCAAAAATTCAAGAGTCCTTAGATACACAAATAAATGCTCTATATTTTACTAAAGAAGATTTAAAAAGAATTTTAATAAGTATTGACTACTCTAATCTAGACGAAATACTTCAATAGAAAATTTAAAAAATACACTACGCCTTATTACAAGTACAATGGCTAAAGTCCAGGACGCATATCAATTAGATATCCCTTATTTTATAGAAATTGACAAAACCAATTTTACACCGCCTCCACCTACATTTTTAAAGAATTCTAAACGAAAACAACCACAGGACAAGCCCGAGCATTACTAAAACAAATTTTCGATTTCGAGGGATCCCGTCAGCTGTAAGACGGCGTATTAAACCCTTTGGCGTTAACAAAAAAAACCCGCTCATAGAGCGGGTTTAAATCTAAAGTGAAGTATTGTTACTCGTCGTCTAACAATAAGTTTAACGTGACATCAATATTGTCCATCGTAGCTCGAGAATATGGGCAAACTTCGTGAGCCTCATTTACTAAAGCCTCCCCTTGTTCAACATCCACAGTAGGTAAATAGCAATCAAGCACTACTGCAAGCTGAAACATATCATCTTCATTCTTACCAATCTTTACCGTAGCAGTCACCGAATAATCGCCAAGCTCTACCTTTTTTCCACGTGCTACGTGCGCCAGTGCACTACCAAAACACGCCGAATATCCCGCAGCAAACAATTGCTCTGGATTGGTACCTTCACCACCGGCTCCACCCAGTCCTTTTGGCACACTCAAATCAAGATCGAGAGTTCCGTCATCTGTTGAAACACTACTGTCACGACCACCTGTGGCGGTAGCCTTTGCCTTATATAAAGCTTTCATAATAAAATTTTCGTTGATTAATATTTTGAATATACTATTCCTTTAGAGAGGAATCAACGTGAGATTCTTAAAGATTTCACAAAAATCCGCAAGCCGGATTTTGAGCCAAGATTTTTGAACGGTAAGAGCGGTATCGGTAAGGTTTTCTTTTACCTTTAACAGTTCAGAATAGAAGACTTGAAAACACCTAAGAATAAGCATATTGACCTTACTGCAGCTCAAAAACTGATTAAGAACAGAAAGCGCGCTATTGATCCTCAAGTGTTAAGCACCGAAATTTTAGCAGGAAATACCATTGCACTCAGCCGGGCAATCACGCTGATCGAAAGTACAACCTCTGCACATCAGCAAACTGCTCAAGAAATTCTGGCGGCCTGTCTTCCGCACACAAAAAATGCATTGCGCGTAGGGATCACCGGTGTTCCGGGTGTTGGAAAAAGTACTTTTATAGAAGCGCTAGGAATGCTCGCCATCGCACAAGGAAAAAAAGTTGCTGTTCTTGCCGTAGATCCCAGTAGTTCTATTTCTCAAGGAAGCATCCTAGGCGACAAAACCAGAATGGAACGACTTACGGCTGACGCCAACGCTTTTATAAGGCCTTCACCGGCAGGTGACGCTTTGGGCGGTGTGGCTCGTAAAACCCGGGAGGCCATTAGCCTTTGTGAAGCGGCAGGCTTTGACCTTATTTTTATTGAAACGGTGGGCGTGGGTCAAAGTGAAACAGCCGTGCATCAAATGACTGATTTTTTCTTACTCCTGAAGCTTGCCGGAGCGGGAGATGAATTGCAAGGTATTAAACGTGGAATTATTGAAATGGCCGATGCGATCGTTATCAACAAGGCAGACGGTACAAATACCACAGCGGCCAAACATGCTAAAACCGAATTTTCAAGAGCGCTTCATTTATACCGACCTAAAGCAAGCGCCTGGCAACCAAAAATCATGCTGTGCAGCGCACTCAAAGAAACAGGCATTGATAAGATATGGCAGACGCTTCTAGAATTTGAAGCGCACACAAAAGCTAATGGCTTTTTTGAAAGCAATCGTCAAGATCAAAATAAATACTGGTTACAAGCTACTGTTGTGAATGCTTTAAAAGACCGATTTTATAAAGATCAAACGGTTAAACAGCAATTACCGCAACTGTTAGACGCCATAAACACAGGTAAGGTTTCGGCGTTTCAAGCGGCACAAGAACTCTTGAAAAACTTCAAGTAAGCTACCTCTGGTAATTCTATCGATGAGCGACACCTAAAAACTAAAGATCAAACTTGATCAGGATTTTAAACGTGCATACCGCTTTTCGTTCTTTCGGTATTTTAAAAAGCCTACAACAACACCTAAAACCAAACCAATTATACCAAAAAGTATAAAATCTGTAGTATCAAAAATACCCCCCATAAAATAAGTGATCACTAATTTATAGGTGAGCGCTCCTAAAATAACTTGTAGTGTAATCCCGAGAATAAATTGAAATTTGGCCTCTCGCTTTTCTTTCCAGTCGGTTAAAAATTTTCGGTCTTTAGGATCTAGTCGCATCTCAAATAATTAGTCTACAAATTCTTGACGGTACCATTCTATTTGTTTCTGAAGACCTTCTTTTAAGGTCGTTGAAGGATTGTAATTCAATAAGCGACGCGCCTTCTCAATATTGGCTTTGGTAAACATCTGATCCCCGCCACGTTTCGGTACAATATCCTTGCGTATTTTAGTATTCAGAAGTTCTTCAACAATCGCAATACCTTCTCCGGTGGTGTGTTCTTGTTCGGTTCCCAGATTGATCACTTCGCCACGCACCACATCTTCTTTTCCGATAACACTAACTACACCATCAATGATATCATCTACAAACGTAAAACTACGCACGTGATCCTCGCTACCTTCAAACAGCGGAAATTCTTGATGGAAGAAGCCACAGCCAATTAATTTAGTGTATAACTTTTCTGGACGCTCACGCGGGCCGTAAACCGAAAATAAACGCAATGAGCAGGTATTCATTTTTTGCTCTCTGGTTTTAGAGAGTACGATTTGCTCTGCTGCAAGTTTAGTCACGCCATAGAAAGACGCAGGTTCTGGGGCCGCATCTTCGGTCAAGGTCGCTCGTAAACCGTAAATAGACGAAGTAGAAATATTAGTAAACAGCTTAAGACCTTCACATTTTAACGCAAAATCGATCAGGTTTTTAGTCGCCACCAGGTTGTTCATCAAATAATCTTCAAAGCTTGAAGTTGCTGCAATACCGGGTTGTGCGGCAAAGTGAAAGATATAATCAAAATCTGTTGGAAGCTTTTCAAAATCTTTAGGCGTTCTAAGATCTACAATAAGAATTGGGATTCCCGCACGCTCCAGCGCTTTGGCATTTCGATCTTTTAAATCCGGACTGTAATAAGGAGAGAAATTGTCTATCCCTGTTACTTCGTGATTCATCGCCTGTAAACGTTCGGCGCAATGTGATCCTATAAAACCGGCAGCTCCGGTTACCAATATTTTCATACTAATATGTTTCTTTAAAAATTTTGGCATAGCCAAAACGATGCAGCCACTGCATCAGTAAACCAATGAGGCCGCCAATAATAAATCCGGTGAGCACGTCGCCGGGATAATGCACACCAACGTAAATTCGACTGTATCCTACAAGCAGCGCCCACACGATCAAAAACGGAAAAATCCATTTAAAACTTGAGCGTAAAAGCAAGCCTACAAAAATCGCCAGTGCCATTGTACTTGCGGCATGTGCCGAAAAATACCCGTAGCTTCCGCAGCGCACTGCGATAAAACGCGCCTGTTCCATAATTCCTTCTTGCCCGCACGGACGCAAACGCTCAAAACCATGTTTAAAAACATTGGCCAACTGGTCTGTTGCCGTGATCAAAAGGGTGACAGCCACTAACGTATACAGCGTACCTTTTAAACCGAATTTCTTAAAAATCAAAAACAGCAACAAGGCATACAGCGGAATGCTCGACCATTTATTGGTCAAAAATAACCAGAATGGATCCCAAGTCTCTGACCCCAAATTATTGAGGAAGAGATACAACTCATAATCCAGTTCTTTTAATTGATTCATTTAATCTTCTTCGTAGCGTGCTACTTCTCTATCGTAAAAATCAGTTGCCGCTTGAATTAAACCTTCGGCTTCGGTAGCGAGTTCTTCTTCATCATTTTTATCAAAATCCTCCAGCCACTCCACATCGTCAGTTTTAAGGTCAATGATAAACCGCGGAAAATCAGTGTGAATCACAAAGATAGATTCTGGGTAATCAGTGTTATCGCCCAATATAAATTTAGGAAGCTCCATAAATGAAATTTAAGTTTAACGTCTTGATAAAACGGTCGGCAAATTTAGGCATCTCAACTAACATTTAATTTAAAAGCCCGCCGAAAATTGCATTATTCTGAGCAAAGGTAAGTTTCCTAAAGAGAACCGCCTTAAAAGCCCGCCCTAGCCCTAAGTTCTCAAAACAGCGACGCCACATTGTTGCAATTTTATACCGTATCTTCGTGCCCAATTCTATAAACCCTCAAGCGCTATGCAGCCCACAACCATTCTCCTATTAATTGCTGGCTATTTTATCACCTTGATGTTGATCTCCTATTTCACCGGAAAAGGTGGCTCTAATGAAGATTTTTTCAAAGCCAGTAAACAATCGCCGTGGTATCTGGTCGCTTTTGGAATGATCGGAGCTTCGCTTTCGGGAGTGACGTTTATTTCGGTGCCGGGTTGGGTTGAAGCGTCACAGTTTAGCTACTTTCAAGTGGTTTTGGGATATACCGTAGGGTATGCCGTTATCAGCCTCGTGTTGCTTCCGCTCTATTACCGATTGAATCTAACTTCGATCTACACTTATCTTGAAGGGCGTTTTGGTGTCGCTAGTTATAAAACCGGTGCATCCTTTTTTCTACTTAGCCGTGTGGTTGGTGCGAGTTTTAGATTATACCTCGTAGCAAACGTGCTACAACTCTTAGTTTTTGACAGTATGCAGGTTCCGTTTTGGGTAACAGTAACCATCACCATTCTGCTCATTTGGCTCTACACGTTTAAGAGCGGTATCAAGACCATTGTTTGGACAGACACGCTGCAAACCCTGTTTATGCTTACTGCCTTGAGCGTGGCGATCTATTTTGTATCGACCGACTTGGGACTAAGCGCAGGATCTCTTTTTAATTTTGTTGCGGAAAGTGATCTATCGCAAATGTTCTTTTTTGATAATTGGAAAAGCGAAGATTTCTTCTTTAAGCAGTTCATCAGCGGGGCGTTTATCGCAATTGTGATGACCGGTCTCGATCAGGATATGATGCAAAAAAACCTCACCTGCCGAAGCCTTAAAGACGCTCAGAAAAATATGTTTTGGTTTACGATGGTGCTCACGGTGGTGAATTTTGTGTTTCTCGCACTTGGAGTTTTGCTTACCGTTTATGCACAGAAAAATGGGATCGAAGCTTCAAAAGACGACCTTTTCCCATACATCGCAACAAAAAGCGGATTGGGCTTTGGGATCGCCATCTGTTTCATTCTAGGCTTGATCGCTGCAGCCTATTCAAGCGCAGACAGTGCATTGACTTCGCTCACAACCTCGTTCAGTATTGATATTTTAGGGATTGAGAAAAAGTATGATCAGGCGAAGCAGATCGCCATTCGTAAAAAAATACACGTTGCAGCTTCTTTGCTTTTAATCCTTGTGATCATTGGTTTTAAATACCTCATCGCAGATGAAAGCGTGATCGCCAGATTATTTGTGTTTGCAGGCTACACCTACGGGCCCTTATTAGGTTTATACGCTTTCGGATTATTTACAAAATGGCAGGTAAAAGACAGGTTTGTCCCGGTCGCTGCCGTAGCATCTCCCATTTTAGGATACATCATCAGTCAGTTGACCTTGACCTACCTTAATTTTGAATTTGGTTTCTTTATCTTGATCTTAAACGGACTCCTAACCTTTTTGGGCTTAGTAGTTATTCGTACTCAAAAGCACTAACGTACACGCAGGATCTACTTCTACATCTGCGGCTTGCAGGAGTTTATAAAACTCCGGATTCTCAGTACCCGGATTAAAGATCACGCGTTTAGGTTGCAATCCTATGATATAGTCGTAATACGCCTCTTGGCGCTGCGCGTTGAGATAGAGCGTAACCGTATCTATATGCTCATATGCTGGCATACCGGTGTCTATGGTCACCCCGGCGACTTCCCCTTCCCTTAAACCGATCGCCACCACAGGTTGGTTATTTTTCACCAATTTATGTATCGCCATATACGAGTAGCGTATAGGTTTTAGAGAGGCGCCAAGCACCAAGGTTTTCTTTGCTTTCATAAATCAAAGTTAAAGGTTTCCTGCAGCTGTAACAATAGCTTTTAAGACTAGTCTATGTAATAGAAGTCGACTTCCAAGTTTGAATCGTTTATAAATTAGTTTTGATGGTTAGTGTTAATTTCTAGCGTTCAAGCTTGAAAACCCGAGATTTAGCGGTCTCGGGTTTTCTTTTATTTTAGTATATCAAATTTATTCCGCTTACAACCGCTTTAAATTCAGCAAACTAGCGCGTTTAAATTAGGGTTTACAGAATAAATGTAACTTTTACTGTAACAGATTTAAAACACGTTCGTCTATTTATAAACCGCTAATCACGGGGTACTTTGTTTAAGCTATTATGCATTACAAAGTATTATGTTTTATCAATCAACAAAATCGAACAGTTATGAAATCTAACCATGGGCTTTTATGCCTGCTCTTCACGCTATGTACCACGCTGCTTTTTGCTCAGCCAAAACCCAATGAGGTAGTTACCGGCTCTGTAAGTGGTGTTGTACTTGACGCCGACCTAAACCAGCCTATTCCCTACGCTACCGTAGTTATTACTTCTGGAGAACAAACGATAACCGGTGGTATCACCAACGACGATGGGGCTTTTGAAATCAACAAAATTCCGGAAGGGATTTATACGCTTAGGGTTCAATTTATAGGGTATGAAGCTTTTGAACGCGATCTAAAAATTGATCGTGACCATCGCAAGCACGATATGGGCAACCTTAATCTTAGTGCTGTTCCGGCAGAATTAGATGCCGTGAACATCGTCGCAGAACGCACGACGATCGAGCAAAAAATTGATCGTAAGGTGATCAACGTTGGGAAAGATCTGACTACTGCAGGAGCTTCTGCAGCAGATATCATGAACAATATCCCTTCGGTGAATTTAGACCAGCAATCAGGAGCTCTTACGCTACGCGGAAACAGCAACGTACAAGTTATGGTGGACGGAAAATTATCTAATATTCCTGCAGATCAATTATTAAAACAGCTTCCGTCTAACTCGATCAAAAAGATCGAATTGATCACCAACCCTTCAGCCAAATACAACCCGGACGGAATGAGCGGGATCATCAATATTGTGTTACACAAAAATGTGAACATTGGTTTTAACGGGGATGTAAGCGCCGGTCTGGCTTATGAGAAAAATCCACAGTTTAACAGTGGTTTAAATTTGAACTACCGCAATGGTAAATTCAACCTGTATTCTAATTACAGTAACACCATCGCAAAACGTGCTAACTACGGGACGATCTTTCGCGAAGGCGATAATTCGACACAATTTTTTGATATGCTGAATGACCAGAATTCACACCTGCTTAAAGTAGGTCTTGACGTGTATCTTAATGATAAGAATACACTTTCAGTTTTCACGTCTCAAAATAGCTTTAAAGGCACTCCCGGCGGAAACATCAATATTGTTTATGCTGATGATATGACGCGCAATTTGATGCAGGATTTTGGTGCAGACATGGACAATTACTCCCAGCAGTATAATTTTGACTACAAGCTTGATTTTGAAAAAGAAGGGCACAACATCGAGTTTGAAGCCGATTACAACACATTTGATGCTGATGAAGATACCTTCTTCGATTTTACGGGCGCCACGCCACTACCCGACTACGAAGATTTTGTAGATACCAAGCGTGATCGCACCACGTTGAATTTAGACTATGTCAATCCGCTTTCTGAAAGTGAAAAGCTCGAGGTTGGTTTACAGGCCATCCTGTTTAACACCGATATTGGTTACAGCAGCACCGGACAATCCTTTAACGCAGAAGGCGATCTGGTTCCTACGCCCAACACGCTTTTTGACTACAGTAGGGATATTTATTCGGCATATGTGACCTACGGAAAAAACTACGAGAAGTGGTCGTATCAAGCCGGGGTGCGTGCAGAGCAGGTGAATGTAGCTGCAGATACCAATAGCGTTCGCGCATTCACCAACGACTATTTTGAGTTGTATCCTTCGGCTTATGTAACCTTTAATCCTTCGGAAAAAAATCAGTATCAGGTGAGTTATAGCCGAAGAATTGATCGCCCGGGTGTTGGGCAGGTCAATCCTATTAGAGAATGGAGTTCACCATTGGTAACCGAGTACGGAAACGTGAATTTACGTCCGCAGTTTACTAATTCGCTAGAAGCCAATTACACACGTTCTCTGGACAAGGGAAGCATCACCGCCGGTGTATTTTACCGCATCATTGAAGATCAAATCAATCAGGCGGTTTATGTAGATCGCTTTAATCTAGACCGAATGGTTTTGACCAACGATAATTTTGATTCAACCACTGCATATGGTTTTGAAGTAAGTGCCAATTATAAACCTACCGAATGGTGGAGCTTGAATGCAAGTTTTGATCTGTTTAGTCAAACGCAGACCGGTATTTCTGAATCCTTAGATCCGGACATTGAGAATCCAACGGCAGCAGATATTATGCTTACGGAACGTGAGGTGACCAATTCTATATTCAACACCCGTATCATCAATAATTTTACGGCTACTCAGCGACTTACCTTTACCGCGTTTGCGATGTTCAGAGGTCCTGCCGAAAGTATTCAGTTTAGAAACAAGTCGATGTTTATGACCAATGTTGGCGCGCGTTATAGCATTTTTGACGGTAAAGGGACCATCAGCTTAAACTACAATGACATTTTTAATACGATGAAAGCGCGCTTTACGGCTGTGAGTCCGTATCGCGTAGAGGGTCAGTTCAATTGGGAAAGCAACACGATATACGTAGGATTTAACTATCGTTTTGGCGATAGTAAGTTCAGAGCGAAGAAACGCAAAAACCGTGATGACAATGAAAAAGACGGCGGTGGATTATTTTAACATAATTTTAATTTTTTTATTATAATTGTAATAGAATTGAATATTTGGTAACATATAATCAATCAACCTATTAAAACATACGGTTATTGTTTATTAGATTTAGCCTTCTACAGACGAATAACCAATTAATGGGTAAAAAAAACCCGGAGCGCCTGCTCCGGGTTTTCAATTTTAAAAATAGATTGCTTTTTATATTTTCTCTAGCAAGTTTTCGGCCTCTATAGCGCCGTGGGAAGTGTGATAAGTAACCGTCCCATTTTTGATCAATAACAATTGCGGACTCTCGTGCTGTACATTGAACTTTGTTGCAATTGCATTACTGATGTCGCGATGCGCTTTAAGATCCAAAAAATAAGGCTCTAATTGCTTTTTGTCATAATCGTATGCTTTCTCAAAACTACGCAATACCATTCTACTGATTCCGCAGGTGGTACTATGCTTAAAGATAAGCACCGGCACCGCATTAGAGATCTCTACAATTTCATCAAGCTGTTCCATACGCTCGAGTGGGATCCAGTTCATTTCCTTTATCTCTTCCTTCGCAATATCACGCTGACTTTTAAACATATCAAAAAGTCCCATAGTTTTTTCTTTTTAAAGTTTGTTAACGCTCGTAATTCCTAAGCGGTTGTAAATTTAAAGAAACTAAACCGGCTATTGTATTAAGAAAAACCAAAGCCTTTAACCGACAAAAAGACAGCTAATTCCGCGCTATAACTGACTAAACGTCGGTTTTAACAAATGGTACAACAATTGCCATATCAACATCGAAATACAAATACGATGAACTTTAATAATTTCACCATAAAATCACAAGAAGCCATACAGCAAGCCCAGGCGCTTGCTCAAGGGTATGGTCATCAGCAAATCGAGAATGAGCATATTTTTAAAGCCATTCTAGAAGTTGATGAGAACGTTACTCCGTTTCTGCTCCAGAAACTGGATGTGAATGTAAATCTGTTAAAACAGATTTTAGAGAGCACGCTTAACAGTTTTCCTAAAGTAAGCGGTGGCGATATTATGCTGTCTCGTGAAGCCGGTAAAACGGTAACCGAAGCTAGCAACATCGCCAATAAAATGAACGATGAGTATGTTTCGTTAGAGCATTTGATCCTGGCGATCTTCAAATCGAGTAGCAAGATTGCTCAGATCTTAAAAGATCAGGGCGTTACCGAAAAACACTTGAAAGCTGCGATTGAAGAATTGCGCAAAGGTGACCGCGTGACTTCGCAAAGCGCTGAAGATACTTATAATTCGCTAAGCAAATACGCTAAAAACCTCAATCAACTCGCCCGCGACGGGAAGCTGGACCCGGTGATTGGCCGTGATGAAGAAATACGCAGAATACTGCAAATTCTTTCACGTCGCACCAAGAACAACCCGATTTTGGTCGGTGAACCCGGTACCGGTAAAACCGCGATCGCCGAAGGTCTCGCCCACCGAATCATCGACGGCGATGTGCCTGAAAATCTTCAGGAGAAACAGATCTGGGCGTTGGATATGGGAGCCTTAATCGCAGGGGCAAAATATAAAGGAGAGTTTGAAGAGCGTTTGAAAGCCGTGATCAAAGAAGTAACTACCAGTGCCGGAGATATCGTCTTGTTTATAGATGAGATCCACACCCTTGTAGGTGCCGGTGGCGGTCAGGGTGCAATGGATGCTGCAAACATCCTCAAGCCTGCTTTGGCCCGTGGCGAGTTACGCGCCATAGGTGCAACCACGCTAGACGAGTATCAAAAATACTTTGAGCAGGATAAAGCTTTAGAACGCCGCTTCCAGAAAGTGAGTGTCTTTGAGCCCGATACCGAGTCTGCGATTTCCATCTTACGTGGGATCAAAGAAAAGTACGAAACCCACCACAAGGTGCGTATAAAAGACAACGCGATCATTGCGGCAGTAGAGCTTTCGCAACGCTACATCACCAACCGCTTTTTACCCGATAAGGCAATCGACCTGATGGATGAGGCAGCTTCCAAAATGCGTATGGAGATCAACTCCAAGCCCGAAGAACTTGATGTACTCGACCGTAAGATTATGCAACTCGAGATCGAGATCGAGGCCATCAAACGCGAGCAGGATGAGAACAAACTCAAGTCCTTACGCGCCGATCTTGCCAATCTTAAAGAAGAGCGCAACGAGATCAACGCCAAGTGGAAGAGCGAGAAAGATGTAGTAGATAACATCCAGAACGCCAAGCAGGATATTGAAAACTTTAAGCTGGAAGCCGAGCGTGCCGAGCGCGAAGGCAATTATGGTCTGGTAGCCGAGTTACGTTATGGCAAGATCAAACAGGCTCAGGAAGAGCTCGAGAAATTGCAAGAGCAACTGGCCGCACAAGCCGATAACAGCCTCATTAAAGAGGAAGTAACCAGCGAAGACATCGCCGAAGTAGTAGCCAAATGGACTGGTATCCCCGTCACCAAAATGCTGCAAAGCGAACGCGAGAAACTGCTGCACCTCGAGGGCGAACTGCACAAACGTGTGGTAGGTCAAGAAGAAGCGATCATCGCCGTGAGTGATGCGGTGCGCAGAAGCCGCGCCGGCCTGCAGGATCAAAAACGACCTATAGGTTCGTTCTTATTCCTTGGGACCACCGGGGTGGGTAAAACCGAACTCGCAAAAGCGCTGGCAGAATACCTGTTTGACGATGAGAACAACATCACCCGTATAGATATGAGTGAATATCAGGAGCGTCACAGCGTGAGCCGTCTGGTAGGCGCGCCTCCGGGATATGTGGGTTATGATGAAGGCGGGCAGTTGACCGAAGCCGTACGTCGCAAGCCCTACAGTGTGATCTTGCTCGACGAGATTGAGAAAGCGCACCCAGACACCTTTAATATTTTGTTACAGGTGCTTGATGAAGGTAGACTTACAGACAACAAAGGCCGTCTAGCCGACTTTAAGAACACCATCATCATTATGACCTCAAATATGGGAAGTCATATCATACAGGAGAAATTTGAGACCATCAAAGATCCTGAGACCGCGATGGAAGGTGCAAAAACCGAAGTACTGGGGATGCTAAAACAAACCATACGTCCTGAGTTTATAAACCGTATAGACGATATCGTGATGTTTACCCCGCTTACGCGAAAAGACATCGAGCAGGTCGTGAGTTTACAACTCAAGGGTGTGACCCGTATGCTGGCAAAGCAAGGCATCACGCTAGATGCTACGGCCGAAGCCATCATGTTTTTGGCAGACCGCGGTTTTCAACCGGAGTTTGGGGCACGTCCTGTAAAACGTACCATACAGAAAGAAGTGTTGAACAAACTGTCTAAAGAGATCTTAGGCGGCAAGGTCACCACAGACAGTATCATTTTACTCGATGCATTTGATGACGAACTCGTGTTTCGCAATCAAAGCGATCTGGTAGAAAATGACTGAAGAGCATTGCTCGTATAAATCCAAAGCGACATCGTATTGATGTCGCTTTTTTTATGTTTTATGCTGAGGCGAAAATAATCATAGTTCGTTGATAAATTATTAATAACAATATTGATTGTGTGGTAGTTGTAGGGTTTTAATTGGGTAGTTTTATGGATCTTGAATTAAAGTTATGTTTCTAATATAAAACTCAAAGCAACTTTTAATTTAATATAATTAAAAACGATATTTCAAAAATAGATGACGACTACCGACTTAAATAAAGTGTTAAAATATATAGAGGAAAATATTAGAGTAACTAATCAAACATCCATAGAGTATTTAGATCCTAAAGGACATATCGAAAGGCTTGATAGCAAACAGAATCAAATAATTTTTGGCAGAAGAGGTTCTGGAAAATCCTTGTTATTGAAGTCTTTAAGGGTAAACAAACCTGAAATATCGTGCATATCAATTAACCTTGAAGACTTCAAGGACATTAGCTTTCCTAATTCAATTATACAGGTTCTCAGGAGTTTAATAAAGCAATTAAAAGGTGAAATAAAAGGTAAGTATAGTTTTTTTAAATCAATTAAAAAATGGTGGGAAACAAAACGTATAATAAAAGAATATGATAAAATTCTCTCAAAACTAGAGGAGAGATTAGTGCAGCCAGATAATTATGATGAGGCAATTAGGGAAAAAAGAGGAGCAAAGACATCAGGAGAAGCTAAATCTGGTTATGGAGGCTCATCTGCCTCTTTAAGTGCAGAGCAATCTGAGGAGAAAGAAATTTCAAAAAATTTCAAAATTGACAAACTGAATATCTTAAAAAATGAATTACCGGAGTTAAAGGAATTGGTAAATCAAACTTGTAATCTAATTGATAAAAATATATTCCTAATTCTAGATGACTTCTACTTTATAAGAAAATCCGACCAACCTTATTTTATAGACTTTTTCCATCGCCTCTCAAAGAATACTAATATGTTTTTGAAAGTTGCCACTATTAAACATAGGTCATCTTTATACGTTCAAGGAGAATCTTATGTTGGAATGGAGATTGGTCACGATGCTCAAGCATTAAATCTTGATTATAGCCTTGAAAATTTCAATGCTCTGGTACATTTTATGCGAGACTTACTTGAACACGTTAACTCCAAAGTTGGTGTCAATATTGATTATAGAAATATATTAACGGAAAATGCATTTAGATTTTTATGCCTTGCTTCTGGAGGAGTACCTAGAGACTTTTTCTCTTTATTTATTTCACTTGGTAACAAAATGATTAATGGTGACAGATCTATAAGTAAGCCAAATGTAATTGATTGTAGTATAGAGAACTTGCCAAATAAATTAGAAGCCTTTAAAACGGATACGGCTGATGAAAAAGAAGTTTTAGAACACTATTTACAATTTATTCGTGATGAAATTATTACAACTAAGAAAAACAACTCTTTTCTCGTGTCGAATTCCGAAATTCAGAAACACCCTCAATTAAATCAAGCAATTAAAGAATTAGTGGATTTACGTCTTATCCACTTAGTAAACTCAAATACAAGCTCTGCACCTAGTGACGGTCTACGTTATTCGGCATATATGGTGGATATTGGTTTATTCCCAAATGCAAATCCAAGAGATTTCAAACAGATTCTTCCTGATGAAAAAGACGACAAAGGAAGAGATGATAAAATTCGATCTGCTCCTAAATTGGCTATTAGTAAATTCCAAGATTACATAGATAGTTTAAATATTGAATCAGAATTAGCTTTAACAGAATAATTACAGCCCCTGTTGTTTTCCGGGCTGGCTATCCTAATTTTATAGATAATTAAATTATATACTGAATACTTGGGATTATAAAATTAAAATTTCATTAATGAAATACTATTACGAATTAGAAGACATTTTAAACTATGATGAAAAATCAATTAGAAATTGGTTGGAGTTAGCAGAAGGTAAAAAGCTATCTGAATTAACTGTAAAGGATTTAGTTTTTTACAATGATTTGCCTATCAGAACTGGTAATGGTGTATATATATTTAAAGAAAACAATATCCCTCTTTATGTTGGAAATTGCGTAGCGCGTAATTTTGTAGAAAGAATACCAGCTCATTTTGATATTAGACATAATGGATGGTTTAATAGCTTGTTAGTTAATCTAATAAATAGATCACTTCCTAAAAAATTAAAGAAAAATAAGACTGATGACAATCTAACTCAAGCAGCAAAACATGCTTTCGAAAATCTTGACTTGATTTTAATTAATTTTCCAAAATATGATAGACTAGCAATTAAAAGGTTAGAAGTTTATTTAAGGATTACACTGAAACCTTTAAATGGCTATAAACACAAAAAATTAGTTAAAGAAAATATTACGATTAGAGAATATCTTAACTATGATGATCACCTTCAGCCACAAGATTAGATCCATAATTAAAAGCTAGAATAATTGCTGCGCGATGCAATCGCGCAGGAGCAACATAAAAAATAAACCCACCTCGAGTTTCCCTCTTGTTACCGCGCTGCCTGTCCCATTGCATATAGGGAATTGTATCGCGTGGTAAGATCCTACCCACCACCTTCAGGGTTATTTCCTGTAAAAAAATAAGAGCGATTTCCTTTAAAAAAAGGGTCAACCGCTCTGATAATGTGACGCATAGCCTTGTTAAGTTTGTATCAAACGAATCCAAAAAAACTTAAGTTATGCCACATTATGCACAAGGAACTTCAGGATGGACCAAATTAAACGGCTATCAGGCGCTTTGGGATCCTAAGATCGATCTTGGTAAATTCTATTTTACCACCTTTCAAGGGAAACGCGAAGAAACCCCGTATATGACCGCAGAAAATTTTGCCCGCGTCATCGACATCCTTAGAAACGAAACGCCGGTTTATGGTAACGCCAGCACCGGCTCGGTCACCACTCAAGCCGAAGAAGTGGGGGAAGAAGAAAGTTAGTCTTCATAGAATATATAGAGAATTGCTAACAACCAACCAAAACGCAGCAACGCCTATATCTTATGATGTAGGCGTTGTTTTTGTTTAGAGTTTTAATGGTTTATACTCATTATATCACCCAAGGTTTATTTCACTAATGCTCGGATCTTCAGTTGCATATTTAACCTCAAAATAGGCTCCAATACATCCCAAATTCCCATCTTCACAATAAAATTTCTCCATACCGCCTAAACTTGATTTGTACTTCACGCCGTCCACATAATACACGTATTCTAAATAGTACGTATAGTTACTCATTGAAAAGTCTACAACTTTTCCCTGAGTAAATGCGTGTGAGGAGTTCAGAGCATCTCTATTCCGTTTATTCGTAAAATAATAACCAATTGATCCGAATATGATCATCGCTAAGACAACATATACCCCAAAATATCCATTCTTATTTTCCACAGTATAACTTTATAAAAACCTCAAAACTTAATCCTTACCATAAAACTTCTATTGCAAAATACTATTTAACGCAATTAAAGACAATTTTACTCATACTATTGCCGTGCTGTCTGTCTCAATGCATATAGGGAATTGTATCGCGTGGTTAGCAGTTAATAATATAAAGGTAATCACTAACTTGTAGGGCTAAGAGCAAAAAATGGAACGTCAACCAGAAATACATCTCGCAGATTTAAAGCAACTAAGCTCTTCCGATAAATTCTTGCTGGAAGTTTATTTCGTTCAAGCGCTTATTTTCTTATGTCAAAAAAAGGTGCTGAAAATAAAACAGCAATCGAGTAGTCAACCATTTATCAATAAAAACCTATTTATTGTAAACATTGGTCCAGCGTTTTTCTCTTATCCTTCAGATAGTGAAATAGCATTATTTACACATTGCCTATCAGAAAACAAACAAGCTATTGAACTACATAGTTTTATCGAGCTGACAATTGGAGATAAAATCGGCAACCCAAAATGGTTTAAAGAACATATCAATAATAAAACAGCTGAGCTATTTATTCCTTTCAACCAAGACTTAAAGGCAATTCCTTCAGATTCTCAATACTTTAATTTTATTCCGCTGTTTAAAACAGATTCGGCTCTAAAAGATAGAAATGCCAAGTTAGAAGATATCTTTATCACCGCTGAGCTAAAGGATCAGATTGAATTATTTGATCGCATCTATGAACAAACCAAGATCTACATCACTGATAAGAGGAATAATTCAAATAGATGGCATTGGGGTAAAGCAAATGCTTCAGGCGCAACGTAAATAGCTTCAATCAGTTACCGCACTTCCTGTCTTAATGCATATAAAATTACCTTAGGTCGGATAAGCTTTAAACAACTGATGCATAATTGGTGTATATTTACACCAAATAGTATCTTATGGCACGTCAAAGTATTTCCTTTACGAAACCCAATGATGATTGGTTAAAAGAACAAGTAGACTCTCAAGAATACACCAGTAAAAGTGAACTGATCAATGATCTTGTCAGGCAGGCCCGCAAACAGCAGGCTGAGATAGACTGGATACGCACTAAACTCGACGACGCCGAACAAAGTGGTTTTACAAGCGAAAGCAAACAAGAAATTTTAGCTCAGGCTAAGTCTTCTTTAAAATGAATTACCGGCTTAGCAATACCGCTAAAGAAGATTTAATTCGCATTTACAAATACGGCGTTTTCAAATTTGGTAGTGCTCAAGCTGAGCAGTATTTTGAGAACTTCTTTCTATATTTTGATCGCATTGCCGAAAATCCATATGCTTTTGAAGCAGTTGATTTTATCAAAAAAGGATACAGACGTTGCGTCTGCGGTGTAGATAGCATTTATTTCAGAATCAATAAAAATACGGTGGAGATTATGACCATCATTGCCAGGCAAGATACCAAGACCAAGATTTGAAACAGTAGCAGAGCTGCTGTTCAGGATTTTTGCAATGTGGGCCTTGGTTCAGTTTTATGATTTGGAATTGGAGTAAGCCCTCACTCCAATAAAAAACCTATCTTTAAAAGAGGTTCGTTACATTCATCAAATCAAACACGTATGTATAAAATTGCTTTACTACTCGGAATATTGCTTATTTTAAATAGCTGTCAACTAGACTACACTATGGATTTCAAAATAAAAAATGAGACCTCGATGCTGGTTGATTCTCTTTATCTTTTACCGAATAAAGATGGAAAAAAATATATTCAGCTTAAACCTCAAGAAGTAGTTAACTATACAGTAGACATTTCAGAAACTCCAATGGGAGATGGGGCTTTTGTCATTAGCTATACGCTTGATGGTCAAAAAAAACAAAGAGGCTTTGGGTACTTTGACAATCACAACACCTTTGCAGACCACTATGACTTAACAATAAAAAAGGATACCTTAATTATTAAAGAAATACGGTAAAGTCTTTATGCTGCACAAAAAAAGCGACCCGTTATGGTCGCTTTTTTTATTTAGATCTTATCCTAAGGTTAACCCAAGATCTGCGTTTCTTGCTCCAAGATCATATACGGCTGACGGTAATAGCGCTTGCTCGTCGCTTTATACAAAGCATTGGCCAGAGCTCCTGCAACCGGTGGCAAACCGGGTTCGCCCAATCCCGTAGGTGCGATTTCGTTTTCTGCGAAAAATACTTCGATCTCTAGCGGAGCTTCGTTGTTTCTGATCAATCGGTAGCGGTCAAAATTCTGTTGTTCTGGCGCCCCGTTTTTAAATGTTAACTGGCTGTACATTGCGTGTCCTAGTCCGTCTACAATTCCACCTTCAATTTGATTTAAAGCGCCTTCTTTATTGACTACAATTCCGCAGTCAACCGCACACCAAACTTTTTGCACTACCGGATTTCCACGATCATCCATCACCAGATCAATCACCTGCGCCACATACGAATTGTGACAGTAATACGCCGAAACACCGCGGTAAACACCGTCGATCTCGGTTCCCCAATTACTCTTCTCACGCACAAGTTTTAAAACGCCGGCATAACGCTCGGCATCATAATCATTGCGCTCCCCAACCGGATTGGCGATCGCATTATCAAAAAGTTCTAATCTAAAATCAATAGGATCTTTACCTGCAGCTTCAGCCACCTCATCAATAAAGGATTGCTCTGCCCCTGCGGTAAAATTAGAACGCGGTGCACGCCAGGCTCCTGTTGAAATATTGGTATCAACACCAAAATTCTCAGCACGATAATTGGCTAATGTTCCTGCCGGATAACGATCTGCAAACACCGGACTTGATGGAATACCGCTGCCCTGCACCTCAAAAGCGGTCAGGTTTTTATCGGTATCCAATGCGGCTTTATATTTTAAAGTATACGAAGGGCGATAGGTTCCCTGCGTCATATCATCTTCCCGGGTGTAAATGAGTTTTACCGGAGCACCTATTTTCTGCGAAATGGCAGCAGCCTCAAGACCAAAGTTTCCATACAGTCTGCGACCAAAACCGCCTCCCATACGTGTCATATCTACGTGAATGTTATCTTCAGGAATATTGAGCATTGCAGCAGCTGAACCGCGCAAAGCTTCCGGCGTTTGAATAGGCCCGATCAAACGCGCCGAATCTGCTTTGACATCGGCAAAAAAGTTCATCGGCTCTAACGTATTATGCGCTAAAAACGACCCGAAATACGTGCGTTCGATCACGGTATCAGCATTGGCAAAAGCTGCATCAGGATCTCCGTCTTGACGCGCTACTTCTCCCTTTCCTTTAGAAAATACTGAGGCAAATTGCTCTAAATGCGTCGCAGTACTTTCCGCAGTTGCTTCGGTTTCCCATTCGGCTTGTACCGCCTTTTTAGCCTGCATCACCTGCCAGGTACTCTCTCCCACTACAACGATGAGTTCGTTAAATGCATTTACATCTGCCCAACTTGGGTTTTGTAATGAAGTATCTACGGTAAATACGTCTTTGATTCCCGGCATCGCTTTCGCTTCGCTAGCATCAAAACTTTTGAGTTTCATTCCAAAAGCGGGTGCGTGAATGAGCATGGCAATTGCTGCGCCCTCTTCCATATAATCTAATCCGAATAAGGGTTTTCCTGTAGCGATCTTAACGCCGTCTACGTTTTTTACCGCGGTACCAATAAGTTTAAAATCTTTAGGCGCTTTCAGCGGAACTTCTTCCGGTATTTCAATTTTTGAAGCCTCATCGATCAGTTCTTTGTACGCAATAGTTTTATTGGTAGGTAAATGCTTAACCATTCCTTCTTCGGTTACCAGATCTTCCGCAGGAATATTCCACAGTTTTGCAGCTGCATTCACGAATAAATACCGCGCAGTGGCGCCTGCCATACGCAAGCCGTCCCAACCGGCACGAATAGACTGACTTCCTCCGGCGATTTGACGACTGAATTTTTTAGTATCTAGAGGTGCTTGCTCTACCGTTACCTGATCCCAGGCTACGTCTAATTCTTCGGCTACAATTAGGGGCATTGAGGTTTTTACGTTCTGACCGATTTCAGGATTGGGTGAAAAAATAGTCACCGTGCCATTCCCATTGATGCGTATGTATGCATTGAGGTCAAACGCAATATCTTCTGGTTGCACATCGCTTTGAGCTAAGCCCGAAAACCAACTAAATTGCAACAGCAGTCCCGCGCCGCCGGCAGCAGAAACTTTTAAAAACGATCTACGGTTGTGTTTTGTCTTAATAAGTGCCATAATCGGTTATTTTTTTGTTGCTGCAAGAGCCACAGCTTTATTGATTCGGGTATAGGTTCCGCAGCGGCAAAGGTTACCGCTCATTGCGTTTTTGATCTCATCTTCAGAAGGAGTTGCATTGCGATTGAGCAAAGCGGCTGCGCTCATAATCTGGCCAGCCTGACAATATCCGCATTGCGGAACGTCAACTTCTACCCAGGCTTTTTGTACCGGATGATCACCGGTTTCTGAAAGTCCTTCAATCGTAGTGATCTTCATCGAAGCATTTGCGATGGCACTCACTGGTAGCGAACACGAGCGCACGGCGTTTCCGTTTAAGTGGATGGTGCAGGCTCCACATTGGCCAATACCGCAGCCGTACTTGGTTCCTACCATTTTAAGATGGTCTCGCAACACCCAAAGAACGGGAGTATTTGCGGCGACATCT
Organism: Leeuwenhoekiella palythoae; assembly: GCF_020310025.1. Lineage (GTDB taxonomy): Bacteria > Bacteroidota > Bacteroidia > Flavobacteriales > Flavobacteriaceae > Leeuwenhoekiella > Leeuwenhoekiella palythoae. The sequence goes on along the minus strand of NZ_CP084318.1, from coordinate 3,106,812 downwards.
ACTTGATGTTCTTGCTCGTTAATCATTAGGGAATACTGTGGCATAGCGCATTATTTTTATTAAACATCTGTAATTGAGCGCAATATAAAAGCGCAATGCTTTAAAGTTACTTATTTTAAACGTGCGCCACTTATACTTTTCAAACCAAATCTTAAGCTAGAAACCTTTAAAAAATTAGCATTTCCTTACAATTTGAGCTGATTTTATCCGCTGTTAAAGGGCTACTTTTGCCTGAAAATCAACAATGACGAGAAACTTACGCGCACTTTTATTGGGTCTGCCCTTCTTGCTTTTAGCTGTTCAGCTGCAAGCGCAAGACACTTCAATTCCCAACGAAACTCCCAAAAAAGGATTTATTTCCCGCTACCTCAACAGGGTTTTTAACGATACGGTCTCTCAAGAAAAACCACAATTCTTGATCTATCCGGTTTTGGGTATTCGGCCTGAAACAGGTCTGGAATTTGCCGTTGCGCCACTCTTTGTGTTCTATGCCAATGAGGACACTAATAACCGACTTAGTGAAATTAATACTTACGCGTTTTTCACCTTTAATGGGCAGTACGGTATACGCATCAACCACGCCGTGTATTCTGATCAGGACAAATGGTTTTTCCTAGGTGATCTAGATGCAGAACGTTTTCCGCTGAAATATTACGGGATAGGAAATGATGTTCCTAAAGACAATATTGCGCTGGTAGATGCTACGCAAATTCAGATCAAAGAACGGGTGTTGCGCAAGGTTTTGAAGAACTTTTATGTTGGTCTTGAAACCGATTTTAGAAGTCTGTCTAACGTTTCTTTTGAAGCTCCCGAAGACAGCGACAAAGCTCTGGACATTGAGCTTCCCTTTGGTGCCGAAGGAACGACCAATTTTGGTATGGGCGCCGGTCTTATTTACGACGCCCGACACAATGTATTGAATGAACGCAACGCCTTCTTTAGCGAATTGGCTTACCTCAATTACAATCCGTTTTGGAAAAGCGATGTAAAATACCAGACCATCACCACAGACAACCGGTTTTTTACACCCATAGGCAAAAGAGATGTACTGGCGGCTCAGGTAATTGGTCAGTTTAGTTTTGGTGGCGAAGTGCCTTTTAACCAGCTATCGTACTTAGGCGGTGAAAATATTATGCGGGGTTATTTTAGCGGAAGGTTTAGAGATCGCAATCAAATCGCTGCACAAGTAGAATATCGTTTTCTACCGCTTAAACTGGGTTTTACTGACCGTTTAGGAGCAACTGTTTTTACCGGTGTAGGCGAAGTTTTTGACGATTGGAACGAGCTGGAGATGAACAAGATCAAATGGTCTGCCGGTGCCGGTGCACGCTTTTTGATCTTTAGAGAAAAAGATATTTTTATTCGCTTTGATTATGCGTTCACCAAAGATGGAAATAACTTTTATCTGAGTATAGGAGAAGCTTTTTAGTCCTACTTGACCAAAAATTTTCAGACAATCATTTAATAAGCTTTTGGATATTCAACCCCTTGCCCAATACTAAAAATAATTTCTGAAGAGCGCTTTACTAATTTCTTCTTGCAATTTATTTTCAGGAGTTTTTCGCTTTAATTGATAAGCGCGTTCTACACGCTCAGTTGACGGATCGTCGTTCTCTGTCAGATCAAGCTCCAGCGCTCCGTAGCTTAAATACTTCTCATAATCTGGGGTCTCTGTAGTTTCAACGTAATGGCGCAATTCGTCTAAAGGTTTACCCGCCATTTGAGCGACCGTTTCCCAAAACTCTTCTTCGGTATAGCCGCGCTGTTGTTCACGAAAATAAGTTTTATACATCGCTCGCATCACATCGTCTAACGACTTTTCATTTTCACTCTCGTGGCGAATGGCAAGATCAAGCAACAGCCCTATAATAGGGCCTTTATGATAATAGGAAATCGTTGTGGCATCTGAAACAGCATCGTTGTTCAAGAAATGATTCCAAACATCATAACTAGAGCGTTCTAAAGACATATGCTCTTTCCCCTCTTTATTTTCGATCGCCTGAAAATGACTGCTTAAATACTGCAGCATATCTTCTTCAGTGATCAAATCTGCATCACGCATAATGAGATATTCGTAATACACCGTAAAACCTTCTGCCACCCAAAGCATCGTCGTGTAATTTTCTTTGCTATAGTCAAACGGTCCCAATTCAATAGGCCGTAAAGCTTTCACATTATACAGGTGAAAATATTCGTGCGTGATAAAATTGAGAAAGGCCTTGTAGTCAGCATCGGTTTTAAAATCAAAACTTCCATAGGTGAATACCGCTTGCGAGTTTGCGTGTTCTAGTCCGCCACCGCCGGGTTCCATCATAATAAAAGCATATTCCTCAAAAGGAGTGTGCTGCATTAAATCGGTCGTACGCAAAATGATCTCTCGCAAATCTGTTACTAATTGCTGCTCATCTAATCCCTCTGGTGTTGCGATAGCCAGCGTAAACGCTTTACCCAATTGCTGAAACTCAATCATTTTCTGATTTCCCAGATAAAACGGACTGTCGTAAAGCACGTCTGCTGACGCAGCGTAAAAAGTGGTTTGATTTACTTTTTCTAGTCCGGTCGCAATGTGCTCCCAAGTTTCCGGAAGTTCAAAGGTCACTGAAATGGGCGCTTCTTTTTGCCCCTCGGGAAACATAAAAATATCAGTATTCGCCAGAAAAGCCCGACTATCCTTTACATTAGATTCTGCTACCGAAGTACGATTGGCATAGACCCTGTATGCAACTTCTAATTCGGTATTTTTAGGATGCGTGATCGTCCATTTGTTTTTAGAAGTTTTCTTCCAGGCTATCGCAACACCTTCAGAAGCCTGCACCTCAAAATCAATAATATGCGCCGGGTTATCGAGAATCATATAATATCCCGGAGTCCAAACCGGCAAAACGAGTGTGGTTTCGGTAGTATCCTGCTGGTCCAGATGCAACTCCACTGCAACATAATGCGCTTCCGCCTGAGGAAAGGATAGTTGATACTGCATTTGTGGTTCAGCCTTCTGGGCAAAAAGAGTTCCGGAAATCAGAAGAATAACACAAGCCAAATAAACACGTAGAATCATAAATGGAAATTAATTGTACCGGTGAAATTACTCAATCTATCACGAAGAATAGTTGCCGTTTATCCCTAAAATATTCGCAAGAGCTGATACGATGTTAACCTAAAATACATCCCTCAATTTAAACAACTACCAATCAAGTTAGCGTAATTTTAAAATACTGCAAGACTCTATTTAGTATGTAAATTGAGCATAAGGTGTTTTAAAGTCTATCTATGAATAAAAAACTATCTAGAACTGAAAAACTAGGGTATTACCTCACTCCTATTGAAGTTGTTTTTAACGGTTTTCGGCATAACTATACTGATCGACTTAAGAAAAAACAAGATAAAGAGTTAAAAGCCTTAAAGCAATTTGGGGAACTTGAGAAAGTGAAAGAGCTCAAGGCTATTCACAAAAGCTATGGGAAATTTTATGTGTCTTGCTGCATAGCGCTAATCTTACTAGCTATTTTCATTTTTCTATTTGAAACTAGTATTAACTCACTAAATGAAGTCCAAAATTCCCTAAAAAATAATTCAAGTTAAAAATCATAATTTCAAATAATACGTTGTGCTTCTATATATTTACTTTTCCGTCAAAAAGTATTTTTGAATTTATGAAACAACTCCTACTCTTCAGTATCTTTTTTTGTAGCCTTTTCACATCTTATGCCCAACAACCCACAGTTGAAAAAGGTATATTTTCTGTAAATATTTTAACTCCGGGTTTAGAGTATGAGTTGGGCCTCACTCCAACAACCACCTTGGATTTTAGGGTGGGAACGGGTTTTGCTTATCAAAAAGGAATGTTTGGAGAAGGTTATGGCGTTTACCCTATTTTCAACACGCAATACCGTTATTACTATAACTTCAAAAAGCGAATGGATAAAGGGAAAAACATTACGAAAAACAGCGCTAATTATCTCGCTTTAAGCGCTGCGGTACAAACTGGGAAACCTATAATAGGAAGCCTAGAGTATTATGAGTCTTATTTTGGAGCTATCGGGCCGGTATGGGGCTTACAACGCTATTATAAAGGAGGATTAAAACTAGATCTTAACTTAGGTGCGGGATATGGTTTTAATGAGTCTGGCGAAAGTTTTTTCTCACCCATACTAGGTCTACGTTTAGGCTGGTTGCTTTTTAAATCGTGATCCTATCATAGGAATATTGTCTAACTTTCAAACTAAAGTTTGCTATGCAACACGTTATTTTAATTACTGGAGCCAGCTCGGGGATCGGTAAATCTACAGCCAAAAAGTTACTCGAAAAAGGGTATATCGTTTACGGTGCTGCTCGAAGAACTGATGAAATGCAAGAGCTAGAACACTTAGGGATGCACACCCATTTTTTAGATCTTACCAAAGACGGATCCATAATTTCCTGTGTAGAACATATTTTAAAAAAAGAAGGACGCATTGATGTGTTGATCAACAATGCCGGTTATGGGTCTTACGGCGCTGTTGAAGATGTTTCAATTGAAGAAGCCAAACGCCAGTTTGAGGTCAATCTTTTTGGTTTGGCCCGTATTACGCAATTGGTGCTGCCTGCAATGCGCAAAAATAAAAAGGGTCGTATCGTAAACATCTCCTCGATGGCCGGTAAAATCTACACGCCATTTGGGGCTTGGTATCACGCAACAAAACACGCTCTAGAAGGCTGGAGTGATTGTTTACGCTTAGAATTGAAAGCCTTTGATATTGATGTAGTGATTGTACAACCGGGCGCTATAAAAACAGACTGGGGTACAATTGCTGCTAAAAATTTAAAAGAAAAGTCAGGATCTGGGCCTTATGCTGCATTTGTTAATGCCGCGGCAGAGGGTATGCATGAAGCTTACACCGGTGACCGCCTCACCGATGTAGACGTTTTAGGAAAAACTATCGCTAAAGCAGCAACCATAAAAAAACCTAACCGCCGCTATGCTAAAGGCTTTATGGCTAAACCGGTGATGGCCTTGCGCAAATGGTTGGGTGATGGTATCTATGAAAAACTTATTATGTCGCAGTTCAAATAAGGTTTTAATAGCTTACGTAAAAATACCTTGACCTTTAAACATATTCTAAAGTCAAGAATCAATCCTACAAACCTCTCAATTTTCGTAACTTCACGCCTCCTCCTACGCGATTAAATCCAAAGTCATGAAAATCCTGCATACGGCCGACTGGCACATTGGCAAAAAGCTGCATAAACACTATTTATATACCGATTTTGAACGCTTTATCTCTTGGCTGATTGCAATTATTCAAGAAGAAGCTATCGAACTCGTTTTGGTCTCCGGAGATGTTTTTGACCTTGCTAATCCTTCCGCCGAAGCGCGCAAACAATACTATAAAGCTTTAAAGCAGTTAAGCAACCTCAACTGTAAACTCATCATCACCGGCGGAAACCACGATTCGCCGTCGATGCTTGATGCGCCACGAGAAATACTCGAAGCCCTCAATGTACATATCCTTGGCGGAATGCCTGAAAATCCGGAAGATTGCTTGATTCCCGTTCAAGGTAAACAGGATAATGACCAGCTTGTCGTTGCTGCAATTCCGTTTTTACGGGATGGAGATATTCGTGCGGCAGAATCTGGCGTCACTTATGAAAACCGCATTGAAGCCATAAGAAAAGGGATTGAAGCAGTCTTTACTCAAGCGGCAGAAAATTGCAAGCAACAATTCCCCGGACTACCGGTGATCGCTATGGGGCATTTGTATGCAGCAGGCATTGAACCTTCAGAGAGTGAGCGGGACATACAGATCGGTAATCAGGCTGCCTTTCAGGCGAGTCAGTTTGGTGATTATTTCAGTTATGTGGCGCTGGGGCATATTCATAAACCCCAACGCGTGACTGCTGCGATTCCCGCATTTTATAGCGGTTCGCCTTTACCGCTTTCTTTCAGCGAGCGTACCGATAAAAAACGGGTGCTGATCTTAGATACTTTAACGGGTTTTGAACCCAAAAGCATTGCGATTCCTACGTTTAGAAAGTTGAACAAAGTGAGTGGCGATCTGGAGCGTATACAAAGCAAATTGCAAGCATTAACATCTGAAGGCGAACTCACCAACCTCATCGAAGTGGAGTTGATCGAAGAAAACTTTGATGCCAACCGCATTGCACAGCTCGACACGCTGGTTACCGAATTTAATACACCTGGTCTGGAGATCGTTAAACATCGTGCGACCTTTAAAAACCGACTAAAAGCAACCGGAAATTTTTTTGATGCGCAGCAACATCTAGAAGATCTCAAACCGCTTGAAGTTTTTACTAAAATGCTAGAGCAGAACTCGTATGATGAAGAAACCAAGGCAAAAGTAACTTTGGCATTTCAGGAACTTGTAGAACACCTCAACACCACAGATCCCGCTTAACATGAAGATATTAAAAATTGCTTTTAAAAACATCAACTCGCTGCGTGGTGAGCACGAGATCGATTTTACTCAAGAACCCTTTTTGCAAAACAGCCTTTTTGCGATCACGGGCCCAACCGGGAGCGGAAAAACCACGATTCTTGATGTGATCTCTTTGGCGTTATTTAATCAAGTTCCTAGAATTGGTTCAATAAATAAAAATGATGTTCTAAAAAAAGGAGCCATTCTTACACGTAATCAGTCTGATGCTTATGCCAGTATCACTTACCAATGTAATTCTGGAATTTTCATCTCTACCTGGTCTATTTCTACTGCACGTACCGGTAATCTACGTGAATATCATATGGAAATAACTGATGTACAAAGTGGGACCTTTATAGATGTTAATAAAGGTAAAGTACCTTCTAAAAATGAGGAGCTGATCGGTTTGAATTATGATCAGTTTATCAAGTCGGTAGTGTTAGCTCAGGGCGAATTTGCCAAATTTTTACAAGTGCCCAAAAAGGAACGCGGTGCGCTTCTAGAAAAAATAACTGGAACTGATATCTATCGTAGAATTGGGATGGAAGTGTTTCTTCGGAATAAAGAGCGTGCTAAGAAAATTGATGCTAAACGCGCTAAAATTGAGACTTTCAGGGAGCAATTGCTGGAAGAAGATACGTTCACAGCAAAGCAAAAAGAAGCTGAAACTTTATCCGAAACACAACAACAATTAAAGCAAACGATCGAACAACTTACTAAAGAGATCGAGCTCAAAAAGAAACTACAAGCCGAAGAGCGCGAACTGCAAAAAACACAGAAAGAACTAGGCGAAGTGGTTGCGCTTCAGGAAAACTTCGAAAAAGAAAAAGGAGATGCACTGAAGCATCACGAAGCGATTCAACTTTTTGCAGAAGAACTCAATCAATGGCAAAGTTTGCAGGAAAAGCAAAAGGAAAAGCAAACCGAAATCATTAAGGCTACGGAAGCTTTAGAAGCTGCAAAAGCCCAACGAGAGCACTTAACGCAGCAACTTAGCGAACAATTTAAACTCACGGTCACGCCGACTGATTTTTCGGAAAAAATGGAACTGTATAAAGCGGAAGTCCGTGCCTTGATCGATGAGCGCAATGCCTTGCGCACCGCTTTCGAAACCAGTAAAAATCCGTTGCAAACCGCAGCTAGGGAATTCGATTTACTTTTCGACTTAAAAGATCTCAAAGGTTTTGAAACTGCTTTACAGGAGAAATCTACGAAGACCAAATCTGCGTATGCGGCTTTAGAGAACCGCTTTGACCTCAAAAATGCTTCGGTAGCAGAACGATTGGCAACAATTCAATCCAAACTGAAAAACATCCGCGCAGCTGAGAAAGCACATATGGCTTTAAGCACTTTGCAAAGTCAACGTAAAGAACGTAATGAAGAATACGTTTCTATTCAAAAGCAACAAGCGCAGTTGCCCGAAGAGGTCAAACAACTGAAACAGCAGATCGAGTTAAAAGAAGCTCAGCACACCGCTAAGCAAAAAACGCTGGAAGTAGAACAGCTTCAAAAACAACTTGAGGATTACCGCAAAGACCTGCAAAATAATGAACCTTGTCCGCTTTGCGGTTCGCTTGATCACCCTTTTGCAGCCCATATTCCGCAAGAAGAAAACGGACTCAAAGCTGCGGTGCTTCAATTAGAACACGAATTAAAAACACTGAACAAAGAACTCGTGACGAGAGAAAGTTCGCTTCAGCAATTAACGCAACAAACACAACAGCTCGAACAGCGTATAAAAGTTCTCGATGAAGAACTGAGTGCTCAGCAAACCACTTTTGATGCTCAATTTAAAAACCTGATGCAATCTAAGGGCAGCGCCACGTTTAACGAATTGGAGCTCCAACTGGAACAGCAAGAACAGGAATTAAATTCCGCTGAAAAACTTCAGCAAAACATTAAGGTACTTGCGCAAATTCAACAGCAAACAACCGATCTAAAAGGGCTGTTGGCAAAGGGTAAAAAGAAAGCAGAAGCAATTTCCGCAGTCTATTCCGGTAAAAATTTTGAACAAGACATCAGTCACATTGAAACCTCCTGGAATCGTAACGAGCAAACCGTAAACCAGCAACAACAGCTGCTCACAACAGCTAAAGAAACAGAACACGATCTTGCAAAAACCTTAGAAGGTCTCACTACCAGCTTAGTAGGGCAATTGAACAAAAAAGGCTATAAATCTATTGAAGATGCATTACAAAAGCGTTTGAATGCCGCAACCGCTCAAACTTGGAAACAAGAATTAGAAAAGATCAACGATGAAGCTTTACGTTTAAAAACCTTGCGCAACAAACTCATTGAAGAAATTCAAATCCTAACGGATTCGGCGAGTGATGCACCACTTGAAAAACTTCAAGAACAGCATCAGGCACAAACAGAAACGCTTCAGCAAAATGAACATTTAGCCTCTGATCTATCGCGGCAACTTTTAAATCATAAGGATAATCTGGAGCAGATTAGAAAACTTCAGAAACAGATTGATCAGGAACTTAAAAATGGTGAACATTGGTTGATTCTCAATAACCTGATCGGTGATGCGAACGGGAATAAGTTTAATGATTTTGCGCAGGACCTTACACTAGCGCAATTGCTACAGCTGGCGAACAAGCGCCTAAAACATCTTACCGATCGTTATCAAATAGATCAACCGGCAGATGATGAAGACGACAGTCTGGTTGCGATTGATGAGCATATGGGTGGGCAACGCCGCTCGATCAAAACGCTGAGCGGTGGCGAGACCTTTATTTTAAGTCTGGCGCTGGCCTTGGCATTATCTGATCTCGCTTCACGCAATATTGAGATCAACAGCCTGTTTATTGACGAAGGTTTTGGTACCCTCGACCCGGAAACCCTTGATCAAACGCTGGACACACTTGAAGTTTTGCAAGCCGAATCTTCAAAAATGATCGGGGTGATCAGCCACGTAGATAGTTTAAAAGAGCGCATTGCAACGCAGATTCAACTTACGCAAAATGGGCAAGGTTATAGCAGTCTAAAAATCGTATAATCCTATATAAATTGGTTATCATACCATAGAGGAAACCGCAGTAATCGGGGAGCTTTTAGGCATTATAAGTCTTAAATTTACAGTAGAATTTTTAAGAGAAAAACTATGAATTTTCACACTAGAAAATGGATCAAACCGCAAGACCTCAATCCCAATCGTTCACTCTTTGGAGGCCGACTTTTAGAATGGATTGATGAAGAGGCTGCGCTTTATGCTATTATACAATTAGAGAATCCGCGTACGGTTACTAAATATATTTCTGAGATCGATTTTAAGTCCAGCGCGCGTGAAGGGGATATCGTTGAAATTGGTATCGAACCGGTAAAATTTGGTACCGCTTCCCTTACCTTAAAATGTGAGGTACGTAACAAAATGACCCGCGAGACCATCATCACCATCGACAAGATCGTGATGGTTGGCTTAGATGAAAACGGAAATGCCAAACCCCACGGAAAAACAAAAGTTGAATATGTAAAAGACCGTTTAGAAGACAAATAAGGTCTATCACAAATAGAATTGTTTGCACAAAAAGAGGCTTTTAGAGCCTCTTTTTGCATTCAGAATGCTAATAAATGCATACAATAGGGCAATCGCCGGTTATTCTTTCTAAAGAGGTTTCGGTAATTTAGCAGCCATTAGCGGTTTTAAAGTTTCCTATAAACCATAAAACTCACAAAATTTAATTCACTTTATGTTCCCTAAAAGCACATACGTCAATAGACGAAATATTTTAAAACAAACCTTAAAAAGTGGCATCATCCTCTTTCCAGGAAATGGCGAAAGCTCGATGAATTATGCCGATAACTGGTATCCTTTTAAGCAGGATAGCAGCTTTTTATATTACACCGGAATCGACCATATTCCTAATTTATACTTCTTGATCAACATCGACACCGGGGAAGAGATCCTCTTCGGAAACAATGCCACTCCAGAAGAAAAAGTATGGATCGGTTCTGCGGAAAAGCTAGAAAGTTTTGCTGAAAAGTCCGGCTTCAGTACCGTAAAACCTTTAGATCAGGTAGCGTCTTATTTAAAAGCGCAGTTAGCCAAAGGACAACAAGTACATTACCTTCCGCCCTATCGTTCGGCTCAAAAAATTGCGATCAGCGAACTTTTAGATATTCCGCTCCGGGAGGTAGAAGCTAACAAATCTGTAGCCTTGATTCAGGCAATCGTTGCTCAGCGCGAGCGCAAATCGGCTGAAGAATTGGTACAACTTGAAGAAGCGGTGAATATTACCCGCAAAATGCACGAGTATGCCATCATCAATACTAAACCGGGAATGACAGAAATGCAAATGGCAGGTACGCTTAACGGTATTGCAGTAAGCGGTGGCGGCGGACTCGCCTTCCCTATTATTCTAACCAAAGATGGCCGATACCTGCACAATCACGCAACCACAGCGGTGTTAAATGAAGGCGATCTGGTACTTTGCGATTGCGGCGCATATAACACGATGGGCTACGGTGGTGATATGACGCGCACCTTCCCTGCCGGAAAAACGTTCAGTCCGTTGCAAAAGGATGTTTACAATATCGTGCTTAATGCGCACGAAAGGGCCATTGCTGCATTAAAACCGGGTACGCGTTTTAAAGACATTCACCTGCTGGCTTCCAAGAAGCTCGTAGAAGGTCTTACTGATCTTGGCCTGATGAAAGGTGACGCTGACGAAGCCGTTGCTGCCGGAGCACACACGCTTTTCTTTCAATGCGGTTTGGGTCATATGATGGGCTTAGACATTCACGATATGGAAAATCTGGGCGAGCAATATGTGGGCTATACTCCTGAGCTGAAGAAAAGTACTGAGTTTGGTCTGAAGTCACTACGTCTAGGAAAAGAACTTCAGGAGGATTTTGTGCTTACTGTAGAACCCGGCTTGTATTTCAATCCATTCTTGATCGATGAGCGCAGAGCACAGAAAAAGTATATGGACTTTGTGAATTATGACGAAGTCGAAAAATTCAAATCTTTTGGTGGCATACGCGTTGAAGAAGATTTTGTCATTACCAAAGACGGAAGCAAACTATTGGGTGAACCACTTGCCAAAACACCTGAAGCCATCGAAAAACTTAGAAATAACTAACCTATGAAAGCCATAAAACTAGGCCTGCTTTGCTTGTTTACTATCGCAGTAAATAGTACAGCAAATGCTCAAGACGCCTCTCAATTAACATTAGATCGAATTTATTCCTCTGAATTTCGCGGCGAGAGCGCCCGAGCAATAAGTTGGATCAACGATGGAGACGCCTTTGTCACCATCGAACAAACCGGAGACGGCCAAGACCAACTCATCAAGTATGAAAGTAAATCAAATGCTCAAGAGATCTTTTTAAGCGCGGAAGTACTAACCCCTTCGGGTGAAGATCAAGCGCTTCAAATTGCTGATTTCAGTCTTTCTAATGATGAAAGCAAAGTGCTCATTTTCACTAATACCAGTCGGGTGTGGCGCTCGAACACTAAAGGAGATTATTGGGTTTATGATTTAGATACCAAAGCTTTAAAGCAATTGGGTGCGGCGCTTCCTTCGTCCTCGTTGATGTTTGCCAAGTTTTCTGACTCTAATGAAAACGTAGCCTATGTTTCGGGTTTCAATCTTTATGAAGAGAACTTTAAAACCGGCGAAGTAACCCAGCTTACGACAGACGGAACGGGCGATATCATCAACGGAACTTTTGACTGGGTCTATGAAGAAGAGTTTGGGGCGCGTGATGGTTTTAGATGGAATCCTGACGGAAAACACATCGCCTATTGGCAGCTTGATGCATCAGAAATCGGAACGTTTTATATGATCAACACCACTGATTCTGTGTATGCTAAGCCAATTCCGTTGCAGTACCCCAAAGTGGGTTATGATCCTTCTTCGACTAAAGTGGGCATTGTAAATACTAAAACTCAAGAGACTACTTGGATTCCTGTTCCCGGTGATCCTATTCAGCATTATTTGCCCGCTTTACAGTGGATTGATGAAGATCTTTTGTTGATTCAGCAGTTGAATCGCAAGCAAAATACGCTGAAGATCTACACATATGTACCTTCTTCAGAAGCTCTAAAAGAAGTATATACCGAAACCGAAGAAACCTGGGTAGATCTTGATTACCCCGATGTTTCTGCCAACCAATGGGGTAAAAATGATTTACTTCTAACACCAGATAAGTCTGAGTTTTTAAGAATGACCGAAAATGATGCGTGGCGGCATATTTACAAAGTAAGTTTAGAAACCGGCGAGCGTAAACTATTAACTCCGGGCGACTACGATGTGGCGGCTTTTTATACCGCAACAAACAAGGAGGTATTCTTTTCGGCTTCGCCGAAAGATCCTGCGCAGCGTTATTTATTCTCGACTTCATTAAAAGGAAAAGGCACTCCCAAATGCCTTACGCCAGACGAATTTGAAGGTATCAATACCTATCAAATCGCACCCAACGGAAAGTATGCGATTCATTCGCACACGAGTGTTGATGAACCAACGACCGTACGCTTGATAAGTCTGCCTAATCACAAGACCATCAAAGTCTTGGTTGACAATGCCGGTTTAAAAGAGAAACTAAGCAGCTTGGCGCTTCCTAAAACCGAATTTTTTCAAGTAGAAACCGAAGACGGTATTCTGGTTGAAGGTAGAATCACCAAGCCTGTAGGTTTTGATGAATCTCAAGAATACCCTGTGCTTTTTCATGTATATGGCGAACCTTGGGGACAAATGGCCACCGACAATTTCATTGGTTTGTACGATATCTTTTTAGCGCAGCAAGGCTTTGTGATCATCAATATGGATAACCGCGGCACACCTTCTTTAAAAGGTAGCGCATGGCGTAAATCGATCTACCGAAAGGTTGGTGTGGTGAATTCGCGTGATCAGGCGATGGCGACTAAAGCTTTATTAAAAAAATGGAGTTTTCTTGATGTAGATCGGGTTTCAGTCTGGGGCTGGAGCGGCGGTGGCTCAATGACGTTAAATCTGTTATTCCGCTATCCTGAAATTTATCAAACCGGAATTGCGGTAGCCGCAGTGGCCAATCAGCTGTTTTATGATAATGTATATCAAGAGCGTTATATGGGACTTCCGCAGGAAAATCTTGAAGATTTTATTGAAGGTTCTCCGGTAACCTATGCTAAGAATTTAGAAGGCAATCTATTGGTGGTTCACGGTACCGGCGACGATAACGTGCATTACCAAAATATGGAGTATCTAGTAAATGAACTCATCAAACAAAACAAGCAATTTACGATGATGGCGTATCCTAACCGCTCCCACGGTATTTATGAGGGAATGAATACCCGAAAACATTTATACACCTTGCTCACCAATTACCTTTTTGAACACAACAAAAAATAAGCTTCAAGAAGCTATTTTGTTAAAAAATAAAACCTCGGCTTCTCAGCCGAGGTTTTTTTGTCAATTAAGGGGTAAAAGACAAAATTAAGCAGCTACAACAGCAGCTTGCTTTGCGGTTAATGCGTTTTGAATATCACACTTCCAGGTACTTGCACGCTTCATCTCAAAATTCTGAGCTGAATCTATAAGCGAGTCGTAAAAATTTAGAAGTATTGGCGCTCCACTGTTTTGTGGTATCAGTTCTAATGTAAGATTCTCTAAAGTGCTACTTACTTTTCCGTCAATGCGTTTAGTTTGTAGATCCTCAAGAAGATTCACGCGAGAAATTGTAGAAAGATCAATCGCTTTGTGCACGATTTGCTCTTGTACTAACTGTGCGTAAAATAGCACATTATTTTTAAGATCAATACCAATGATTCGCGAAGCCCACTGCTCTGTTTTATCAAAAGCGAGGTTTTGTTTTGTTGCTTCGGTTTTAAAAAAAGTACTGAGTTTTTTAGTGTTTGATCCAAAAAGGATAAAAAGAATATAAGGTACTGCTACGGCTCCCACCACAACGGCAAAAACCAAAATCATATTTAATTTCATAAGATAAAGAATTGTTTAATTTTTTAGCGTCCCAATAGCTATCGGGACTGCGTATTAACACCTTTAGCGATGCCGAATACATTTGATGCTTAAAGCGCATCTAAGCCGAAGCTTAAAAGGATAAGCCCGACTTTTAAAGTCAAAAAATTAAAACTCTTTACGGAAATAAATGAAAAGGAAAAATGAGATCTAGCCGACTGAGCGAAGGTGTTATAAGCTCACACAGCGTCAAATACTGAAGGTTGAGTGTCGTAAGTAGTGCAGTAGACTCTGAAGTAAGACCTGCCCAAAAATCAGACCCATTAAGAGAATGATCCTTTTGCTGATGCAGAGAAACTTCAGGAGCAGTAAGCAAAAGTTGCTCGACTGCAACCGCCTTGTCATTGCCCTCTTGAACAGATGCACGGTGTTCTCCCGGCACAGCTGGCTCAAAAGTATCTGCCGGAGTAACTCCATAAGAAAACTCTCCAGCTCCCAAAAGGAGCAGCAAGAAGAGAAAAACAGATTTTACAAATGCCTTCATATTAGGCACAAAGGTAAAGCAGCAACCTGTTAAGTTGCTGCTAAA